>DASXYB010000223.1:0-3542 GCA_036502745.1 Candidatus Udaeobacter sp. | reverse complement strand
ATCGATCGGGTCTGCGAATCTCAGCTGCCGTCGCATAGATCGCGAACATGCCGATGCCAGCTGCAATGAGCAAAAGGAGAAAACCCAGATTGCGCAATCCTGTCCGCCTGAATGTGGACTTCAGAGTCGCAAGCATAACCAGAAAGGCACACCTAATTTTTTACTGAAGCGGGCAGATACCGTCAATCTTCTTCGCCTGCACACCGTACGTTATTCTGCATCATTCGCGCCGTGCGACGATAGTGAAAAGCGTGTGCGCTCGTCCGCGGTGAACCTGCTGGTGCGTCACCGGCTCTGATGTCGTGAAGCCCATCACGGCCAGAAATTGGGTGAAGAATTGCGTGCTGAAATGCCACCACGTGTGCCAGAGAAAATTCTCTGGTGTCGGGGCCAAACCACAGACCGGTGCGCCTTCCAGGTCCGGATGGAATTTGTCGACGATGATGAGTGATTTCGCCCGTTTTCCGCATTGCTCGACGATTCGTAGCGGATCGCGGCAGTGAAGCAGCACTGCTCCCATCACTCCGACATCGAATTCTCCGAGAGCCGGGGGCAAATTGTAAGCATCGCCGTAGTACACCCTGGCTTTGGATTGCAGTGCGGCGTGACTGAACCAATAGGAATTCTTCAACTGTTGCATGACGATCCGACGCGGGCCGAACACCTCTTCTAATCTTGCATCCGGATACGGGACAAAATCCCAGCCGTGTTCGTCTGTGACTTCGATGGAGATCACATCGGCGCCGCGCTTTTCCATCTCGAACGTTAAGAACCCGCTGGCCGGACCGATTTCCAAAACACGTTGACCGGCAAAATCGACGTCCCCAAGGTACTCATCCACTCTACCACGCAGATCCCAATCCCGGCCTTCGATGACTCCACGGCCCGGGAGTTCCATCGTGTGGTAAAAATAACAATCGGCGAGATCGTGCACCTTGCGCGGGGTCGCAAAAATGTTCTCGTCGCTCACGGCTGATGCTTTTGGCTGAGTGCTCGTTCCAATCCTGCGTTCCAAGTGAGAGGCCGGTCCTTGAACCAGGTGGAATTAAATCCGGGGGCGGCAAAAAGAGCCCACGTCTGGCGCGGATGTTTCCAATCCACAATTTCGAACCGCAGATTCACGCCTTCGGCTGCGCGTTCCAATGTAGCCGGCAGGTAATTTACGCACTCGGGATAGATCCAGCCCGCTCGCGCGGAGTCTTCTTTACCGATCAGAAATGTGGCAACCAAAGCTCCGTCCTTGGCCAGCGAACGCGAAATCGCTGACAACCAAGCCTTGATTAGGTCGAGCCCGCAATGACTGAAGATCGATTGAGCCAGCGCGAAATCGAAAGCGACTTTCGCTTGCGAAACCGTGTCCGGTGAATCGGAAAAAAAGAATGTCGGGCGTTTGATTTCCACCAACGTTTCGCCGAGTTCTCGCCTGATTCCTTCATCGACCAACCATTTGTTAGGCTCGACACCAAAATATTTTCCCCGGTTCAGGTACGGAATTAAGAGCCGTCCGATCCGCAGCGAACCGCAACCAACATCCAGCAGCGAATGATGCTGGCGCAGACCTAGCGTCGTCACGAGGTTGAACGCCATCGCCGCGATCAAATCGTAATCTTCCGGCGGACCGACATAAGCGCGATACTGCGGGTCGCCCGGTTTAAGGCCCAACCCAAGATCCTCTTGATTGTTGGGAGGTATTGTCATTTTCACTCCAACGACCTCAACGTGGCACGGTCGAAGGTTTTCAGCGCGTCCTGAGGTTTATCGGGAAATCCGACCACGCCGCGAGGCCGATCGAATTGATAGATTCGGGTCGGTGGCCGTTGACGGAACTGGAATGCCCGAAGTTTATCTCCGTCGATCGCATCGATTGCGCCCGGGACTCGGCACGCTTTTACCGCCAAAGCATGTAAGTCGCTTCTGATCCCGGACGAAGAGCTGACGCAGTTCGAAAACTCGTTAGGATCGTTTGTGCGATTGAAGAGTTGTTCCCGTCCGCCGTTCGCCATGAAAATGTATTTCCACTTCTCCGTCAGCACCATGATTTTGAAATCATGTGAGCCGGGAACCTCAACCATGCCGATAAGATGTTCGCGCGGCGCGCATTCGCCTTCCAGCATTTTGAGAACGTCGATTCCCTCGCGCGTCTCGCATGCGCCGGCAGCTCCGGTCGCAATGCTGAAAAGATCTGCCAGGCTTATAAATTCGGTGCGCTCAGTTCCCGAAGGCAGTGCGCTTGGCCAACTGAGCAGCAAAGGAATGCGGCAGGCCGCCTCAAAGAAGTTTTGTTTCTGCCAGCCGTGATGATCGCCGAGCAGATCGCCATGGTCAGAAAAAAAACAGATGAGAACATTCTTAGCGTTTGGTCGGGCTTCGACTGCGTCGAGGACGCGTCCGAGACAATAATCCAAATAAGTGACCTCGCCGTAGTAACGCGCCTTCACAATTTTGGTTAGTGCCGGATTAATTGCGTCGGCCCAAATGGCGTGCCGCATGAAAGGAATTTCTTCGTCAACCTGATCTTCCTCAATGTTGCCGAGGATTGGCTCTGGGATTCGATCGGGATTGTACATTCGGTTGAAGGGAATCGGCGGAGCCAATGGCGGATGCGGGCCGATGAACGAAACAAATCCGAAGAACCGCCGCGAATCATCCGGCTTTGCGATTTCCTCGACGGTTCGATCGGCCGTCCACCATTCGCCGCCTAGATTCGCCGGGACTGGGCTGCGTTGCGGAAGGTAAAACATTTCAGTCCGCTCCCCCATCGGTTGCTCCAAGAAATCGAACTCGGGATGCTCCCGCGCGAGCCACGAACCGTAATCATCGCCTTCGCGATTTGGCGGATGATAGGTTTCTTCGCAACGCCATAACGTTTCGAAACCCAAATCTTCGTTCCACGGGTTCGTATGGAATTTTCCGACTCCAAAAGTTCGGTAGCCGAGGCGCGACATTATTCGACCCAGATAAGGCCCGCAACGCGCTTCCATCTCCACAGCTTGAGCAGCCACAGCGTTTGACTTCGCATTGCTGAAAACACGCGTCGTTGGCGGCTCGCATCCGGTGCGAATTGTGTAGCGCGCAGCAACGCAAACTGGACACGTAGCGTATGCGCTCGAAAAACTGATTCCCCTTCGCACCAGTCGATCCATGTTCGGTGTGTAAGTGTAGGAATTGCCGAGTGCAGCGATCGTGTCGAACCGCTGCTGGTCGGTCATGATAAACAAAATGTCGGGCCGGGTCATAATGTCATTCTGGGCAAAGCGAACAATCTCGGATCATTTCTGGCCTGCTCGCCACGGAATCAAATCAGAGATGTTTCACTTCGCTCAACATGACAACGCGATTGTATGAGATTCTATGCGCCGGCGATTTCGTTTCCCGTCAGGCGGCGAAATGCCTCGACGTACTTGGCCGAACTTTTCTCAATCACTTCCTTCGGCAAACGCGGGGCAGGGGGACTTTTATCCCAATCGAGAGTCTCCAGATAATCGCGCACGAATTGCTTATCGAAGCTCGGTGGACTCTGGCCGACCGTGTATTGATCCTTG
>DASXYB010000222.1:0-12207 GCA_036502745.1 Candidatus Udaeobacter sp. | reverse complement strand
TCCGCGAAACAAATGGCTGCGTATGAAGTGAAACAACGGTTCTACGAGATCGGCTCAGCGGAGGGGCTTGCGGAACTTGATGCGCTGTTGCGCAATAAAATAGTTTCCCTCCCTGCATGAGCTATTCAAAACAACACTTGCGCGAGGCGACCGAAATCCTCGCGAAGCTTGATTCGGCGCTTTGCGAAAAAGCTGTGGAATTACTCGCAGCAGTGCGCGCGCGCGGAGGCCGGCTGTTCATTCTCGGCGTGGGAGGCAGCGCAGCGAACGCTTCCCATGCAGTGAACGATTTCCGCAAGCTCGCAGGGATCGAGGCGTACGCGCCGACTGATAATGTATCGGAACTCACGGCCCGCACGAACGATGATGGATGGCCATCAGTTTTCGTCGAATGGCTGAAAGGAAGCCGACTCAACGGAAAAGACGCGATTCTTGTGTTGTCGGTGGGCGGCGGCAGCATTGAAAAAAATGTCAGTCCGAATGTGGTGAGCGCGCTGCAACTCGCGAAGGAACGAGGTAGCGCGGTCTTTGGGATAGTGGGCCGCGATGGAGGATACACAGCCCAAGTTGCCGACGTCGCGATTGTCATCCCGACAGTCAATACGGCAAACATCACCCCGCACACCGAAGCATTCCAAGCCGTGGTGTGGCATTTGTGGATTTCGCATCCCACTCTCAAAATCGGTGAGACGAAATGGGAAAGCATGAAGTAGCGCGACACGCAGTCTTTCTCGATCGCGATGGAGTGATCAATCGAGTCGTGGTCCGGAACGGGATTCCGTATCCTCCATGTCACGCCGAGGAGTTCGAAATTTATGAGGACGTTCCGGATGGGTGTGCGCGGCTTAAGGCTGCGAATTTTCTCCTGGTTGTGATCACCAATCAGCCCGACGTGGGCCGCGGCATCCAGACTCGCGAAGCAGTTGAAGCGATGAATGTGAAAATGCAGTTGGCGCTCCCATCACTTGATCGTATCGAGGTTTGTTATCACGGCGGCGAACGCTACGGCCAATCGTGCGATTGCCGTAAACCTCGATCAGGTCTGATCCTCCGGGCAGCTGCTGAGCTGAAGATTGATCCTAAAAGGAGTTATGTCATAGGCGATCGCTGGCGCGATGTCGATTGCGCGCGGGGCGCAGGTTGTCGTGCGGTGTTCATCCAGCGCGGTTATAAAGAAATGTTGCGCGAAGCGCCTGATTTTACCGTCGTCAATTTTAACGAGGCTGTCAGCGCCGTTCTCGGCGACGCTGGCGTCTGAGAACTGCTTGCATTTGGGCGTGGCGGATGAGTAGGCTGGAAGGGATGACTGAACGGTTGATGGACCTGCCCGTGAAAATATTCGCCGACGGCGCGGACCTTCAGGGAATCGTTGAGCTTTCGCACCAGCCTTACATCCATGGCCTAACGACAAATCCGACTCTGATGCGAAAAGTGGGTCTGACCGATTACCAGACCTTCGCCGAGGCCGTCTTGAAAGAAGTAAAATCGAAACCGATCTCGTTCGAAGTTTTCTCCGACGATTTTGCAGAGATGCGCCGGCAAGCGCTCAAAATCCACGAGTGGCAGGACAACGTTTACGTTAAGATTCCAATCACTAACACCAGTGGCGAATCCTCTGTTCCGTTGATCGAGGCGCTTGCCGCGGAAGGCGTGAAGCTAAATATAACGGCGATGCTAACGCCGCGTCAGGTAACAGCCGTCACTGCTGCGCTGAACCCCAACGTGCCATCGATCTTGTCAGTTTTCGCTGGACGAATCGCCGATACCGGGGTCGACCCATCGCCGATAATGAAGGAATCGCTCAATATCGTGCGAGCTCTGCCGAACGCCGAACTTCTCTGGGCAAGCGTCCGCGAGGTGCTTAACGTTTTCCAAGCCGCGGCCTGCAATTGTCATATCGTTACTGTGCCGCACAACATTCTGAAAAAACTCCTCGAGCTTGGAGGCAAAGACCTCGACGAGCTCTCCCTTGATACCGTCCGCATGTTCCATCGGGACGCTGTCGCTGCCGGTTTCAAGCTCTGATGGAGACCGCAACACCGAAAAAGCCGGCGAGATACGAGCTTTGGGTGGCGATTGCCATCTCGTTGTTCGCCGCTGTCGTCTTCTATTTCTCTACAAATCCGACCCTGCATGATCTGGATTATACCGCCGAGATCGCTTCGGCATTTCTGCGCGGAGATCTCGGCCTCCGCGAAAAGCCGCCGGAGTGGCTCAACGAGATGATTCCGTACGGCGATCGATATTATTCCGCATTTCCCCTCGGCGCCGTGCTTAGCATGCTGCCGGTTGCACTCCTTCAAAAAGCATCACTGATCCACGATTTTCCGGCGCGCATACTGGCTGCGTTGATCGCGGGAGCTTGCGTTTACTTCTTCTTCCAACTCGCGAAAGCATTCGGACCCGAGTACTCGAGTCTCAAACCAAAACGACTGACTCGCCGAATTCTGTTGGCGCTGTTCCCAGTATTTGGAACTTGGACCTGGTGTAATCTCGGTATGGGCGGCGCATGGCAAATCGCTCTCGGTCTCGCACTATTGGGAGAAACCGCAGCTCTCTATTTCACGTTGGTACGACCGTCGCCTTTCATCGCTGGGGCGTTCTTCACTCTAGCTTTCGGAAATCGGACGGAGCTCCTCCTCACAGCACCTTTCTTTCTTTATCTTTTCTGGCGCCGCCCCATGCGTAAAGCACAGTCGCCTTGTGTACCGGAGCCTGAAAATACGAGCGGTTTCGCTACAGTGACTGGATCGTCAGTGCCAGATTTGGATGTTCCGAACAGAGCAGCGCTGCGTTGGAAAAACTTTAAGCAAACGCTTCGTGTCAACGGAGTAACGCTCTTCGACTTTTTAGTCCTGCCAGTAACACTGGCACTGCTTACTGGCGCTTATAATTTGGCTCGCTTTCATACAGTGACCGATTTTGGCTACCTTCACATCCCGGAAGTGCGCGACGAACCTTGGTACGCATATGGGCTGTTCTCGTATCACTCGATCCCCTGGAACGTCAACAAAATGATATTCGAAGGTTTCCGCGACGACCCTAACTTTCCATTCATCAGCTTTCCGCCATTTGGCTGCTCGGTTTTTCTGAGTAGTCCGCTTCTTTTCCTCCTTTTTAGGGCAGGCGGAAGGTATAGAGTCATATCGTGGATTGCGATCGGGATTATAACGTTCGTGCTCTGGTTTCATGGAAACCCCGGCGGGTGGCAATTCTCTTACCGCTACGCCATGATTCTTCTTCCGTGGATGTTCCTTTTATTAACGGGCAACGGACCACCATTGATAACCGTTACCGAAGTCTCACTTTTTGCCGTCTCGGTCGCGATTAACGCAATCGCGTCGTGGTTATTTCTTTGGACCGACACAATTCAACCGTAACGACAACCGCGGTTTCGCGATGTCGGACGTGTTTGACGAAAAAAATGATGCGTTTACGATTTGCGCCTGTGTATGCCACGTCAAGACAAGCGCGCGTAGTGAGTCGGTGATCAGTTGGGTATGCTGGCTCTAATTTATTTTGCGCTGGCCGCTTTTGTCGGAGATTTTCTGTGCCGGCGTTTCTACCAGTTTGAGTCGACGGCACACCGGTGTGCCGCGGCAATCCTCGTTGGCTTAGTGGTAAGCTCATGGTTCACGTATCTCGCGGGCTTAGCTTTCTTCTGGACCCGACAACCGCTTTTGTGGGCTAATTTGTTATTCTTCGCAGGGGCGGTCGCGCTTCTGGCCTGGCCGAAATGGAAAGGCAGATTTGTTAAAAGCACTTCGGGCGAAGCTTCTCCGAAGCGACCGGATTTGTACCTCCCACGTCCCGAGGGATCGAGCATAGCCGATTGGCTGCTCATCGCCGGATACGTTGTCCTCGTCTCGTGGATGATGTTTGCCTCGTTCAATACCAAAGATGGAAAACTCCAGATTGGTAATCCTGAATACAGCGATTTCGGGCCGAACACTGCATTGATCCAGAGCTTTGCGGTCGGACACAATTTCCCAACGGAGTATCCGCACTTTTCCGGCGACCGCATTCGTTACCACTTCTTATTCTATTTCCAGGCTGGAAATCTTGAATTCCTCGGGCTGAACCCTGCATGGAGCTTGAATCTTCTCAGCATCACGACGCTGGTGTCGATGCTCGTGATCGTTATGACCCTCGGGGAGGTGCTCTTCGATTCGCGCGCAGTCGGACGCCTTGGCTCCCTGCTCTTTTTCTTTTTCGGGTCGCTGTCTTACGTTCCGTTTCTTCAAAAGCAAGGTTCAGTGCGCGCGGCAATTCAAGCGATAACACATCAACGAGATTATCTTCAGACGATCTTTCCCTATCGTGGCGAAGCCTGGGGCACGTGGTCTCAGGTGACGTATCTCAACCAGCGACATTTCGCCACTGCAATCGGGATATTCCTTCTTGTTTTGCTCTTTCTCGTCATCCGCTATCGCGCAGTGGCAGCTAAACGCGCTGACGCACGCGCTGCTGCTGACATGACCATCGCCCAGCCATACGAATCGCCAGACAGTGGGAGCATGCCCGTTGCTATTAATCCGGACGCGGCTGACGCCGAACAAATTCGTCGTACCGGTGAGACCGAAAATGTGGGGGAACAGGCAACTAAGATGCCTACGCCAGAAAGTATGCCGATTACCCCTGGTGCGACCGAAGTCGTCCGGGAGCCGCAGCCAGACATACCTCCGGTGGCAGCAGTCATACAACCGGCCCAGGAAACTAGCATAACGCGCGAGCCTTTTCTGGCTAGTTTGCCTCCGTTCGTTTTCTCAGGCGCCCTGCTTGGGCTGTTGCCTATGTTCAACAGCGCCGTGTTTCTTGCAGCAGCTGCCGTTTTAGGCGTGTTGTTCCTTCTGTTTGCTCTGCGAGGACAGATGTTGGTCCTGGCTGTGATCGCAGGTGTGGTTGCGCTGCCTCAAATGCTCTTTCTGAGCACCGGAAGCGGTAGAGCCCAAATGCCGAAGCTCCTTCACTGGGGTTACACAATAGACCATCCTACGTTCGAGAATGTCACTAGATATCTTGGATTTACCTTTGGCTTTAAGTGGGCGTTAATTGCGCTGGCGCTGATTCTTGCGACCAGCGTGCAGCGGCGGCTGTTCGTGGCACTTCTCAGCCTCCTTGCAGTTGCCTTTTGTTTCCAGTTCACCATTGAGGTCCTTGGTAATCAAAAATTCATTCACATCTGGGTGATTATCGCCAACCTGTTTGTCGCCTTTGGGCTCTGGCGATTGTGGCGTTTCTCACTGGGGAGAACCACTCTGCCCGGGAAATTCGTTGCGGCTGTTCTGTTTCTGCTGGTCATTGCCGGTGGCATCATTGATTTTTTCCCCATCCATAACACCGGGTGGAGTGAGGTAGTGTATCGCGATGATGCATTGATCGATTGGCTAAAAAAGAACACGACGTCTCGAGACATTCTTTTGACCGATCGCTTTGTTAATCATCCCATCCTCATGGCCGGCAGGCGCGTCTTTTATGGCTGGCCGTACTATGCATGGTCTGCCGGTTTTGACGCCGCTAAGCGTGACAAAGTTTACACAGCTCTCTTCGAGAGCAGGGATCCTTGGAAAGTTTTCCATCTCTTGAGAGAGAATGGCATCAGTTACGTGGCGTTTGATGGTGCTGTTCGCCAGGCGCAGTTCATCAAGCGACCAAACGAAGAGCTCTATGCCACTTACTTTTCGAAAGTCTTTGAGGACAAGCAGAACAAGTACAACTCGATGACAATTTACAAGGTCCCGGATAAGGCGCCTGCCAATCTCACCGCGTTACCTGAAGCCGTTAGTAACATGTTTGAAGGAGGTCGGGGCACCGGCAAAGGTGAATTTGATTTTCCGGTTGGAATAGCTGTTGATCGCAATGGAAATTTTCTTGTTGCCGACACGAACAATGGTCGTATCGAGAAGTTCTCGCCTCAAGGTACGTTTCTCGATATCATAGGAACCAAGGGTAGCGGTCAGGGACAGTTTGGGGCACCGAACGGCATCGCTGTTGATCATAGCGGAAACATCTATGTAGCGGATGCCGGCAATCACCGCGTGCAAAAACTAAGCCCCGACGGCAAACTGACAGCCGAGTGGAGAGGCCCTGACGTGGGATTCTATGGACCGCGCAGGATTGCTATTGGCGCTGATGACTCAGTTTATGTCGTGGATCAGGGCCGTACGAGAATTGTTAAGTTCAGGCCGGATGGACAGGTGCTGACCGTCTGGGGCAGCAAAGGAAGTGGTAACGGCCAGTTCGATGATCCCGCTTCAGTCGCAGTCAATCCTACGGCCAACAAAGTTTACGTCGCAGATCCGCGCAACAAACGGATACAGGTATTTGATTCTGATGGGAAGTTCGTTACTAAATGGATAGTACCCGAATGGGGTGGCGCGTATGCATTCGAAGACCTCGCCATCGATTCTAAAACGAGCCGCCTTTACGCTTCCAGCACGCACATGAACATTGTGTTGATTTTTGATTTGAATGGAAACAGGATCGGCAGTCTGCGTTCAAAACCTTCAGACCCACTCGATGGGCCATCAGCACTCGCTTTGGCAAATGGAAAGATGTACGTCCTGAACATGCTGGGCAATCGCGTTAGTGTCATCGATCTATAAACACGAATAGCGAGCCATCAGCTGTATAATGGTCATGGTCTCGCATCGTCGGGGCAGGATAATCCGCAGACCTGTGGAATTGGCACCCGGAAAATCACCACTTTTCACGACAAGGACTGTGTTGCTCGCCTTGTCAGTCATCAGCCTGCTGATATGCGTCGTCGGCGCTACCGCGCATTATCATAAAGCGAGTTGGGGCGACCCATGGCAGCCGATCGGCTGGTTCCTCAGCATGCTCTTTTTGCTTGCTGCTTTTACAGCCAGCCCTCGGGAGCTGGCTGGGCGTTCCAGAATCTTCGTGAATCCCAAAGCAGCGTTCTTTCTTTTTTGGATCCTGTTCTTTGTAATCTCGCACCTCTGGAATTTTAGGACAGCGCCATGGAACGGCGACGCCCTGTTCGATGAGTCCGGCTGGGATCTCTGGTACTTGAAAACTTATGTTATCGGTCATCCGTACCAAGCCGCGTGGCTTCATTTCCCGATTTCGCGGGAAACCTTGTTTCATTATTACGTGTGGGGCTTCCTTCGCCTGTTCGGGTTTAACATCTTGTCATATGAAGCGGCCTTGTTTGTTATCTGGTTGACGACCTTTGTATTCACTCTCCTCCTCGTCGACCTGTTCTTTCGCTCGTATGTTGTCACTTCCGTTACGGCACTCGTTTTTAACTTTCTGCCGTTTGCGTTCATTTACACATTTGCTGGATACCGCTATCCGATGGCCGTCGCTTTGGCTGTGGTCTCACTCTACTTTCTCCACGTAGGGGTTAGGAATGGCTCTGCATTTTACCTCTCGCTCGGCGGCATCGCTGCCGGTCTTTGCCTGGCCAGTTCGATATCCGGAAAGCAATATCTCCTGGCGTTGGGGGTTGCTGCACCGCTGTACGGGCTCTGTTACTGGAGACGCTTAAAGCAAAGCGTCACATGGACCTCGCTGGCTTTCGTTGGTTATGGGTTTGTAACGGGCGCCGCCTCAATCCTCCTTTATATCATATTTAATCGCGAGAATTACACGCTTTATGAGGCCAGCTTTCTGCGCGATTTCCGGCATGCGATGCAGTCGGCCCCGTTTCCAGTTGGAATCAGACCTTTTATTGATCAGCTTCGGAGCTGCTTTTTCAGTATCCCAGCCATGCGGTTCTTTATTCCAGATACTCTGCCTATACCTCTGCCGTATTATTGGTTGTTAGTTCCGGGAGTTGTACTCGCAGCCTGGGAGAAGCGATTCGAAATTGTGCTTCTGGCGACGATTCCAGTTTTTGGAGCGTTTATCGCAAAGGCCATCGAAAACCGGCTGCTTCTGCCCATTCCATTCTGGATGATCCTGATGAGCTTCACAGTTGCTTGGGTATTAAAACTCCGATCATGGCCTGGCGTGCAGGTTGTCGTCGGCGCTGTGGCTGCGCTAATACTCCTCGACGGACTAGTCCCGTCCATTCGATACATTTACAGTAAAACCACAAGTCCGTTTTCCATTCGCTACTACGCGCAACAGGAAGTCGCTGTCTCGCGTTTCTTAAAACATGTCGTTGCCGGGCAGGAACATCCCGCTCCTCCTCACTTGGAGTATAACGAGTTTAACCGGATTCAAGGAATTCCGGATGCGCCATACGACACATTCATCTGTCAGAATGACGCTTACTCAATCATTCATCTGTTTTTGCACGATTACGATGATGCGAAGATTATGTCGTTTTGTGGCGGGTACCCGTTTTTCTTTGTTATGACGGAGCAGGATGTATGGAACGCGAATAAAAAGGCGGTCGCAACATATGTTGCCAGTAACAAACAGCTGAAGCTGATCTGGGAACACAATCCAAAAACCGAAAGGATAATCAGAATATTTCAATCCCTCCGTGAGGTTGGAACAGAAGATTCCCTTTCATTTACCTTTGGAGGAACAGTTAGAACATTCTACGTGCTGAACATTCCCACCGAGAAGATTCCGCAGTTTCAGCAACGCGTCAGCGCATTTCCTGCAACTCCTGAGTTCACAGCCCTGCGGGAAAGTCCGCCTAACATGTTTCAAGGCGGAAAAGGAACTGGCAGAGGACAATTTGATTCACCCACTGGAATTGCCGTTGATGAAAATGGAAATGTTCTGGTAGCCGATACAAACAACAGCCGCATCGAGAAGCTCTCTCCGACGGGTACGCTTCTGGGAATTTGGGCAACTAAAGGAACAGGGCCCGGACAACTACGAAGTCCGAATGGAATAGCAGTTGACCGCATGGGCAATATTTACGTCGCGGACGGCTCCAATCATTGCGTGCAGAAGCTGGCTGCCGACGGAAGATTTGTTGCCGAATGGAAGGGCCCCGATCCCGGATTTTACGGTCCGCGCCGGGTAGCTATTGGCCCGGATGATTCGATTTATGTTGTGGATCAGGGCCACAATCGGATCGCTAAACTTGGTCCCGATGGAAAGGGGCTGGCAGTGTGGGGCTCCGCCGGAAATGGCGACGGCCAGTTCAATGATCCGACTTCGATCGCAGTCGATCCGTCGACCGACAAAGTTTATGTCGCAGATCCAATTAACAAGCGGATACAGGTATTTGAGGAGAATGGAAGATTTCTCACTAAGTGGTCAGTGCCGGGTTGGGGCGCACCGGTAGGCTTCGAAGATCTGGCCATCGACTCACACACGAGGCGGCTATACGCGTCGAGCACACACTTGGATGCTGTGCTCGTTTTCGATTTGAACGGAAACAAGATCGGAAGCTTAACGCCAAACTCGCCCGACAAAGTCGAAGGGCCATCAGCACTCGCTGTCTCCGACGGGAAGCTTTACGTGCTGAACATGGCCGGAAATCGCATAAGCGTGATTAACTTAATAAAACATTAAAGCATTAGAGCCGGCGGCGGCGTGCTTATCGCGTAAGATCATCCCTCAGTGGTATCACCACAATTATGATTGGCCTTACCAAGTTCGATCGATTCTTTTAGCAGGTACCGAGGCCGGCCTTTTACCTCTTCGTAAATCCGAGCAAGATATTCGCCGATAATGCCAAGGCTAATCATTAGCAGACTCCCGACAATGAGCTGCAAGAGAATGACTGTAGCGAAGCCGCTCACAGCGCGTCCCACTAACTTCAAATACAATGTTTGCACTCCCAAGAGAACTGATATTCCAAGGAAGACAACGCCCGCAAAGGTGACAAGGTGTAGCGGGAATGATGAGAAAGCAGTTATTCCGATTAGAGCTAGCTTTACTCGTTTGAATATCGACCAAGCTGATTGACCCGCTGAGCGTGGCACCACTTCAAAAGGAATCTGCACCGTGTTGAACCCCATCCAGACGGTCATTCCCCGAAAAAACACATTGCGCTCGTGCATTTCTCGCCATGCATCGACGGCTTTGCGATTCATCAGCTTGAAATCGGATGCGCCCTTAAAATCAAATCCGGACAATTTGTTCAGAATAAAATAAAACAGTTGGGCGCCAAATTTGCTGGATAGCGATTCGCGACCGCGTCTGCGTTTGATGGCTTCCACAATATCGGCTCCGGATTTTTGCCACAGGCGCACCATATCCGGAATGAGGGATGGTGGATGCTGCCCGTCGGCATCTATGATAATCACGGCATCCCCACTCGCGTGCTGCAACCCCGCACAAAGAGCTGCCTCCTTACCAAAATTTCGGCTTAGCCGCAAGCCGCGCACTGTGTGAGTGGCTTGCGCCTCAGCTCTGATCACCTGCCAACTGTTATCCGGTGAGCCATCATCAATTAGTATTAGTTCATACGATAGGTTGCACTGCTCGATAGATCTGCGGACATCTGTTAGCAACATCGGCAAGTGAGCGCCCTCGCAAAAAACGGGCATCACCACTGAGACGAGTACCTGCCTTGATTGGGAGCTATGGGACTCTTCCATAAGCAGCAACCGTCGTAGCAGGCACCCACATCTTAAAGCTCGCAAGGAGAGATGCCATACGCCATCCAAATTTTGCGGAGATTAAACCGAGTGGAAACGCGTGTGGGTACGGCAGCCTACGAAGATCAATCAATCCAGCTTGATGCATCAACACTCGTAAACTTTGGAAGTCAAAATAGACCACATGCTCGGGGACTTTGAAGGAAGGCCACCTTCGGCCCATTGTCTTCCTCAATACCCCTCCTATGTCCGGCGTAGCCACCACTATGTAACCGCCCGCCTTCGTGTGACTGGCTACTTGTCTAACGAAACTCAATGGCTGATACACGTGTTCTATTACTTGGTTAGCAATGACACAATCGAATTTGCGCTCAGGCGAAACTTCCTCGATTCCTCCAACGAACACCTCGGCACCTGTTACACGCGCAATCTCTGCGGCTTGGTTCGAAAAATCTGTACCCACGCGCCGATCGAAGAACGAACGCGCCTCGTCGAGCAAATAGCCGTAGCCGCAGCCCACTTCCAGAAGATCGCCACCCGTCAATCCGCGCTTGGCGAGATTCCCCAGTAGGCGCTTAAACGTCGCCCGCAACGCTGCTTCCTGGCCCGCGTAGCTGGTGTCCGCGTAACCGCAGACGCCGCCTTCGTAATAGGAGGATTGACGATACACCTCTTGCATCTCGTTTTCTATGAGCCGCGGGTAAAGGTAGTGAAGTCCACATCCTTCACAGCGTGCAACCTGATGCGACGCGTCCAAACGAAACCGAAAACGACGTCGATCGCTCCCGCATAGAGGGCAATCCGGATATTCAAGCTTCGGGGGGACATCCGAAGTGCGTTCTTGTGACATCATCTCTGCTGGCGAGGTGAACGCTCTCTCTGGAGTCGCAGAACTGCAAGACTGCGCGACTCGTCGGCGAAATCGTTGTCCATTCCGAAGATTAGCTTTATTCTCACTCGCGGCAATCACAGCGAATTCAGATTCCAAGGCCGGATAGGACTGCAACATGGCCCCGCAACCCTGCAAGCCGGTTCACCAAGTCATAGTTAATTTGGTCTTCACCAGGATTGGCGGGCTACCGGTCGTGCTTCTCTGGGCGTGCATTCGGACTTGCGCGCCACCTCGGAAACGCCTATTAGCTTTACCCTCATGGTTCACCATATCGGTCTCTACAAATTGAAGCCGGAAGTCACACCCGCGCGCGTGGAGGATATGATGATGAACGCGCGGATGCACCTCCTTAAAATCCCGGAGGCCCTCAGCGTCAAATGCGGCAAACGAATTGAGCCAGAAATGGATTGGCCATTCTTTATCGCCATGGATTTTGAATCGATGGACAAATACGCCATTTTTCGCGAAGACCCGATCTTCGTAAAATTCATCGAGGAAGTGATCAAGCCGAACACCGAGGATTCGCTAACGCTCGATTTCGAGATGGATCCGGGGAAAGACGTTCGGTTTTCGTAGCCAAATTTGATTGTAGAGCAGGCGCTTCGCCCGCGACTCGCGGAAACACGGCACCGAGCGCAAGATTGCGATTGTAGGGCGGGCGCTCCGCCTGCCATAAAGAATTAATTCAATGGGGCATCCTCCACGCATTGCGATGTGGCTGCATTGGGAGCAATCGGTAGTTTATTTTATCACTATCTGCGTGGCTGATCGCAAACCGGTTCTTGCAAATAAAAAGGCATTTCAGGCATTCACAGTTGCTGTATCAAAGCTGAAGGA
>DASXYB010000221.1:0-3038 GCA_036502745.1 Candidatus Udaeobacter sp. | reverse complement strand
GACGTTAATTCTGCTCTCAACGAGATCGAACGTTCCACGGCGCAAAGTCTTTCCAATGATCCAAATGCACTGCATGAGCAATCTTTACTGAACAACAGCTCGGTGTCCGGCCGTCCACAGCCTGCGCTGAGCGGAACAGAGCTGGCCACGAGCACGGCAATCAAACGGCCGAACACCTTCACAAGCAAGCTGCCTGGAGATAGCGCTGGTCCAAACAAAGGACATGCGCCGGGCTTCAGCGATTTGGACCAGTTACTGGCGCAAAAAGGTCCGCTCGGGTCAGGCACAAAATTGCGTCTGCCGGACGATCAGATTTTCGAGTACGACAGCGACGTGCTGCAATCGAGCGCAATTGGTCAACTGCAAAAGCTCGGCACACTTATCCAGCGCAATTCGAGGGCGACATTCTCCGTGGAAGGCTACACGGATTCATTCGGCACGTTTGAATACAATCTTCAACTAAGTCAGCGCCGAGCCGACAGCGTGAAACGTTATCTGGTCCAGACGATGGGAATTAATCCGGCGCAAATCCAGGCGCACGGATACGGTGCAACGAAATTCCGCGCCTCCGCGAACGGCTCAATCGAAGAGCAAAGTCCCAATCGCCGCGTCGAAGTCGTGGTGCGCACGATCGAAGGCTAGTTGTCAAGCATCCGCGCAATTGTACGGCGTCTGTGTCAGACGCCATTTGTCTGAGGAGGCGTTTCACAGAAACGCCCTACAATTACAGGCCTACCAATTTTTGACCCATTGCGGAGTGATCGTGTCCGGAGACCCGGGATTAGCGGTTAGGCCAGACGTGCTCCAGAGATCGAATGTGGGGTTGTAGCCTTTTGTTGGATCAGCTTGGTTAGCAGTGGAATAACCGTAGCTATAGCCAAACGGATCTGCAATTGCCGTAACGGGTCCACTACCACCCGCAGGAAGAAGCATATTCGGCTTAAACGCCATATAACTCTTTCCAGTTGGGTTGCGGTCGGCAGCACTGTCGCCGCTTAATATTTTGTAAAGATAAAGGGACGCTGTCTGATAACCATTCGGATCTCCAGATAGCTTCGCATCGAGAGCGTCCGTTGAAGCTGCCTCTCTCGGATAAATCCCGTTATCTGCCTTGTAGCTTTCGCACGCAGCCGACATAGCTGCGATTTCCGTCTCGCCACGGGCCCGCGCGGCCTTCTTTCGCGCGTAGCCGACAGTGCTTAAAACCAACGCCGCAAGAATTGCGATGATGCTAACGACGACTATCAGCTCAATCAGGGTGAAGGCGTGTCGAAACGACGAATGTCTAATGGCAATTGACGAATTAATTCCGAAGCTCGAATGACGAAGCACACCCGCTGGGACTTCATCGATATTCGTCATTTTGATATTCCTTCGACATTCGACATTCGTGCTTCGTCATTTGGCGAAGCCGCTCACGTTTGTTCTTGCAAGCCGGTGATGATGCTGATGAGCGGCGTGAAGAGAGCTAGCACGATCGTGCCGACGCTGACCGCCAGTAACACGATCATGATCGGCTCCAGCATCGACGTGAGAGCGGCCACAGCGTTATCGACCTCGTCGTCGTAGACGTCCGCCATCTTTAAAAGCATTTCGGGAAGTTTGCCGGTCTCTTCGCCGACATCGATCATGCTCACAACCATCGGCGGAAACTGCTTGCTGGCTTCGAGCGGTTGCACGATCGATTCGCCTTCTTTCACGCTGTCGTGAACCCGCGCGATTGCGCGCGCGATGGCGGCATTGCCCGCAGTTTCACGCGTGATATTTAAGGCCTGCAAAATGGGAACACCGCTGGTGACAAGTGTTCCCAATGTGCGCGCGAAACGGGAGATTGCCGTTTTGCGATTCAAGTTGCCGAAGAGCGGCATGCGCAATTTGAAGTTATCAATCGCGAGTCGCCCTCCACGCGTGCGGCCGATAAAGTTGTAAATGATGACAATGGCCACTACGGCTCCGACCAAAACCAAGCCGTGATTTTTCATGAAACCGCTGAAACCAATGACGAACTGCGTGACGGGCGGCAGCGGTTTGTCGCCGAGCAGGTCGTGAAAAATTACCTCGAACCGCGGGACAATGAACACTAACAAGAAACACAGGATTCCGATCGCCATCGTCATCACGATGATCGGATACACCATCGCCGACAGGACCTTGTTTCGAATTCTGGCGGCTTTCTCCTGAAATTCCGAAAGGCGGGTAAGCACGAGTTCAAGCACACCGCCGACCTCGCCCGCTCTGATCATGTTGACATACAGATCGTTGAAGATCTTCGGATGCAGTGCCAGTGCATCAGAAAACGTGCTGCCGCTCTGCACAGAGTCGGCGAGCTTGTCGATCGTATTTTTCATCACCTTATCGCGTTCCTGTTTTGCCAGAACGTTTAAGCTTCTCAGCAGCGGCAAGCCGGAATCGATCAGCGTCGCCAACTGGCGAGTGAAGATCATCAGGATCTTGGACTTAACTTTTCGGCGCTGGAAAAGAACAATGCCTTTTTTCGCGTGCGGTTTCGCCGTGCCCGTGATCGTCGCTGCCCGTCGGCGAGCTTGCTTGCCGTCGGAACTGATTATCGCCTCCTCGATTACGCTGGTCGGAAAATAACCGGACTGACGCAGTTGACTGATTGCGGCGCTGCTTGAAACGGCTTCGAGTAATCCGGAGGCTTCCTGTCCCCGGGCGTCGAGAGCTACATAGTTGAAGCGTGGCATGGGGGCGTATTCTAATTATGTCAGCGCTTTATGTCGAGCATCACGGCCTCGTCGTAACTTACGTGTATTTCAGCACTTCTTCGATCGTCGTGTCGCCTGCAAAGATGCTGCGCAAGCCGTCCTGGCGCAGCGTAATCGTTCCAAGCTCGATCGCCTTTTGTTTGATCGTCACAGTCGGCGCGCGCTCGTTGATTAATTCACGAATCGGATCCGTGATTCTCAGAAGCTCGTAAATTCCTTTTCGTCCTTTGTAGCCGGTGTTGTTACACGTATCGCAACCTTTGCCGTAGAAAAATTGCTTCTCGCCAAGATCGCGGCGCGCGATACCAAGTT
>DASXYB010000220.1:0-7151 GCA_036502745.1 Candidatus Udaeobacter sp. | reverse complement strand
CTCTTGGCGGAACGATACCAACCGGTGGCGCACACTGCCGAAGGCGTGATTTACCGGATGCGCTAGGTTTCGTTGCGCCGTGTTCAACGGGAAAGCCATTCGCTCCTAGTGACAACGAAGGCCGATGATCCGTGGTACCTCGGCGTATTACGGTGGACGCTTTATGTCACAGCGACTTGGTCTTTTGCATGGACCATTTATCGCGCCTTTCTGAACGTCGAAATTGAAAACAACGAGGGTTGGAATGCTTATTTCGCTGATGCTGCGATGGGTAAGATGCCGCTCTATCCATCTGCCGATCAACTCATCACCAACAACTATCCGCCATTATCCTTTTACATTGTGGGTCTAGTTGGACGGCTTATAGGCGACCCGGTGTTAGCCGGCAGATTGTTGTCCCTGGTCGCCGTAGTTGCGATCGCGATGGCGATCGGCTTGAGCGTTAGGCGGCTCGGTGGAAGTGGAGTGGCCGCCAGAATTAGCGGGGCATTCTTTGTAGCGACGATGAGCCGATTCTTTATGCCCTACGTCGGAATGAACGAGCCGCAACTCCTCGCTGAAGCTATCATGGCCTTTGGTTTTCTGTGGTTTTTAATCGCAAGATCGAATGACCGCGGATATGTCGGGCCGGTTCTTGTGATGGCCTTGGCGGGCTTCGTTAAGCACAACGTCATTGCCATGCCAGTGACTGTTTTCCTCTGGCTTGCCCTGTACCGGCGCCGCGAAGCCGTGAAGTGCTTCTGCGTTGCGGCGATCGCCATCATAGCGGGTACCGCAATTTGTTATGCCTTGTTCGGCGGAAACTTCTTTCTGAACATCCTATCTCCCAGGCATTATTCGCTGAAAAGGGTGCTTCGCAGTTTTGAAGAATTAGAATGGGTGTCTGTCGGTTTAGTCGCTTGCCTTTACAATGCTTGGGCTTGTCGGCGTGATGTCAACGTTCAGCTTTGCAGTTGGCTCATCGCAATCGCGCTAGGGTCATATTTCCTACAGAAAGGAGGGGCTGGAGTGGATATCAATGCCCAATTTGATCTCGTTATAGCCGTCGCGATGGGTCTTGGCCTGGCGTTCACACAGGTTTCGTTATGGCCCATAGCGCGCCGCCTTGGATCGGAACAAGTCCAGGCAATTCTATTGCTTGCCGTATGCGTAAGGCTGCTGGCGTCAAAACAACTTCAACCGGTACGGCTGGTATTTGATTCCAGTTTTCGAAACGAGATTGCGATGCGGGAGCGGGAAATGACTGATAGCGTCGAACGCGTGCGACGAATCCCCGGTGATGTGACGTGCGGAAGAGATATGTTGGTAAATTATCGAGCGGGCAAACCATTTGTGGTCGACGCATTCAACGCAGAGCAAAGAATTTTGGCCGGCGCCTTACCCAAGGACGCTATAGCTGCCCGTGTGGCCGCTGGAACTCTAACAATCGTGGAGGTTGATCCGCGCACCCATTGGAGTCGATAGGCACATAATGCCATTTTGACCTGCGGACTGTTGCTAAGCCAGTCGCTTCGAGTGCCGCAAACAGATAATGAATTTTAACTCCTGGCGGGTAGCATCTACCAAGAATATGGACCATGGAGCGACTCGCTGAACGCGGATAGAAATTTTTTATGGAGCTGAGGCCGGGGAATGTCTTCTTAGCTGGTTTGGTGAAACTTATTAGCGAAAGGGGCGGAGGTGCCCAGCGTCGACATCTGGGAATCCGTGCGCGCATGTGCGGGGAAGGTTCTTGCCCAGGATTAGCGCTCGGCTGCTGAGAATCATGTCTCGGCGACCTGCGGCGACCACCACAACGCCTGCTTCGTCCAGTCGAGGGCGAGCGTTAACACGACGCATAGCCGATTATTTCGGTTTATCCTACCCGCACGAATTCACGTCTGCGGCTTCACTTCTCATTGCGCTGATCCTTTTGAGGATCATTACTATCGCCTACTACAGGTTTGACATCGATGAGCCGCAACATTTGCACGTCGTTTGGGGTTGGGCTCGCGGTTTTGTTCAGTATCGCGATCTGGCTGATAACCACATGCCGTTGTTTCAGCTTCTATGCGCACCGATTTACAAACTGATCGGCGACCGCGGGAGCATTCTTTACTGGATGCGGGTCATCTTACAACCGCTCTACATTCTCGCCTTCTGGTGCACCTATCGGATCGGATCGCTGCTTTTTTCCCGGCGCGTCGGCGTTTGGGCAGCTATTCTAGTGGGACTTTCCTTCGATTATGCTTTTTGTTCGGTTGAATTCCGGACGGATAATCTTTGGGCTCCACTTTGGCTGTTGTGCCTGTCGGTACTGCTCGGTGGCGGATTGACAACGCGGCGCGCACTGATCGCGGGTCTCCTCATGGGTCTTTGCTTTGGCGTCTCCATGAAGACATTGCTCCTCGTCATATCTACTCTGATCGGGGGTTCGATGACTCTGATTTTCGTTGGCCGCGAGCGACTGGGCATCGGTTGGGGGCGGATTTTCCGAGCGTTGGCAGCGTTCTTTGCCAGCGCGTTGATTGTTCCTGCTACGATCCTGGCCGCGTTTGCGCTCTACGGCATTTGGCCGCAGTTCCGCTATTGGGTTTTCGATCACAACGTCGTGCCAGGTTTGAGCAACCATCCCGCATGGTGGGTGATTGTCTTTGCCGTCGGATTTCCGCTCGTCACTCTCGGAGCGCGTCGGATTGTTGCCGCGACGTCAGAGGCCGTGGTGGCGGCGCGCCGGAGTTTTGTCTTCGTCACGGCCGGCTTCTTCTTTACCGCGCTCGTTTCCTTTTGGCCCGTTCTGACGCGGCAGGACTACCTCCCCTTCTATCCGCTCGCTTTTGTCATTTGTACGGGCGCAGCTCTGACGATTTCGGATCGCTGGGCTCGAAATCGAAATATCGCGAAGATCTGGCGCGTCATGCCCGTGCCCGCCTTGGTCGGTGTAAGCGAATTATTGGTGGCCTTGTTGGCTCACCCTTTCTGGGCAGACAAGGCGAAACGGGAGAGCGATCTTTTGTGGGACGCGCTCAAACTTACTGAACCGAGTGACTTCGTTTTTGATCGCAGAGGAGAAATGGTTTTCCGGCAGCGTTGCTTTTATCCCATTATCGAGACGTTTACTGAGGAACGCATTCGGCGTGGATTGATGGCAGACAATGTGATCCAGCGTTGCATTGATACGCACACCTGCGTCGCCGTTTTGCCAGGCGCCATGCCGTCAGCCACGTTGCGTTTTCTCGAACAGAATTATTTGCCGATTGGAAACAAATTGCGGGTGGCAGGTGTCCTGTTGCACTCATCCACGGACGGGAACCACTTTGATTTTGAAATCGTTATTCCGGCCTCGTACAAAATCATCGCGCGCGACGCTAGCACTGTGATGGGTGTACTCGACGGTGAGCGGTACGAAGGAAAGGCGCGCTTTCTTTCACCGGGCACTCACACATTTGTGCAAACTTCCACCGGACACGACCTCGTGGTCTTCTGGGCGCAGGCCGTCGATCGCCATTTCAGGCCGACCGAGTGGGAGTAGCTCGCCTGACGGCTGAATTAAATTGCCAGCTCCCCTGCTTTCTCGTCTGTTAACCAGGATGTCATTTCAAAGTTTAACTGCTCCGACGTTCGATATTCGCTCGAGGGTAATGCTGATCGCGCCACACCCGGACGATGAGGCGCTGGCATGCAGCGTCATTCTTCAGCAAGCGGTTCGCGCTGGAGCGGCCATTCGCGTTGTCTACGTGACAGATGGGGATAACAATCCCTGGCCACAGCGAGCACTCGAAAGAAGATGGCGCTTGAGTGCATCGGATCGAAAACGCTGGGGAAAATTGCGGCGTTCAGAAGCGCTGGCCGCGCTGCGCGTCCTCGGTATCCACCCTTCGGACGTTCAGTTCCTTGGCCTGCCAGACCAGGGTCTGACCGATCTTCTATTGCGTGATTGCAACAGCGCTCTCACGCGGATTGCCCAAGTGATCGACGATTGGTCACCCACAGACATCTTTGCGCCTTCAATATTCGACATTCACCCGGACCACAACGCGGTTGCCGTGATGATGCGGCTCATCTTCGCCGACTTTGTGACACCAGGAGTTTCGCAGTGGAATTATTTGGTGCACGGCCGCAGCAGCGCGTTCTTCGACAATGCCGTGGAATTATCATCCTCCGAATCAGCGATCGCCAAAAAACGCGAAGCAATCTGCTGCCATCAAACGCAAATCAAACTTTCGAGGCGACGTTTCCTTCGATACGCCGCACGTCCGGAGCGCTTTCTTTGTGTCGAACGCGAGAGCGCTGGCCGGCGCGATGGAGCCGTTTATTTTGTTTCTCGAACACGCGACAACCTCGATGTCAATCTTCGCTTTTCGGTTGATCTGTTTCGTATGCAAGGGAACAAGTTTTTCATTTTGGGTCGCGATTCGATTGGGCGAAAACGTGCGTGCCAGATCCGTCTTCCCGGTTGCTCGGCCGATGTTGAGATGTTGGATTGCGCGACGAATCGCAGCGTTGGCATCGCCCGTTACCGGGGCCATCCATTTGCCGGCGAGTTCACGCTTCCATTGCACCTGTTTTCGCCGCTCCACGATTTGTTTATCAAAGTCGATCGGCGGTCGTGGTTCTTCGATGAGGCCGGTTGGATTGAGGTTCCAAGTGCGCCGAGTCTAACCAAGGCCGCTTTGTCCATGATTTCCGCTTAGGCCTATTCGCTTGCAGTTCGATGTTCCAGTACCTGCGGGCACAATTGCTTCGCAGGCAAGTTGTCGTAGGCTGTTCGCTCTTTCATCATCGCATGAAGCTCCTCGGTAAAATCGGCCGCGAATTTTCCGGCTACAACATCTTGGAATCAGCTAAGCGTCTCCGTGACCGCAAACCGCTGCAATGCAGTCTTTACGTGACGGACCAGTGCAACCTCGATTGCGCTTATTGCACCGAATACGACAATAGCCGGCCGCATCCGAGCATCGACGACTTAAAGAAATGGGTGCGGAAGATTCGCGAGCTTGGGACCATGCGCATCGCTCTCGTCGGCGGCGAGCCGCTCGTGCATCCGGATATTGTCGAACTCGTTCGCTACTGCCGCGAACTCGGGTTTGCCACGAGCTTGACCACCAACGGTTTCCTCCTCACGCGTAAACTGATCGCAGAACTGGAAGACGCCGGGTTGCAGGTCATGCAGATCAGCGTTGACCGGATGACGCCGAGTGCAATTACGAAAAAGTCATTCAAGACAATTTTGCCGAAGCTCGATTACTTTCATGACTCGGAAATCAGTCTGCATATTACTGGAGTGATTTGCGCCGATACCTTGCCTGAATCACAAGCAGTGCTTGAGACCGGATTGTCGCGCGGAATTCCGACAGAAGTTCGACTCGTCCATGCGGACCCGTTACGGCGGTTCCGCGTGGATCGCGGGCAGCGTGAGGAGCTCGAACGCTTCATCGATTCAATGATCGAACGAAAACGCCGTGGCGAGAAGATTCACACCAGCGAGGCGATCCTTGATTATCAGCGCAGTCTGCTTCGAGGGGAGCACGTCGAATGGACGTGTATGGCTGGCTACAAATTATTCTTCGTCTCGGCGCAGGGGAAATTCTGGATCTGCAGCATGGTGCATACAGATAAGCACATCATGGACGTCACGCTGGACGATCTCTACGCAAACTACCGCAAGAAATCGTGCCAGAAAGGTTGTGGTGTTTATTGTGCAGTGAGTGCTTCACTCCTTGTGGAAAGGCCTGCTCAGGTTCTCGGCAAGGAAATCGTTGCACGCGCCAAGCGCATTCCATCAATTTTTCGTCGTTCCTTAACTTCGAATACCGACAAAGCGACGCACGGAACCATCACAAATCCAGATGGACCGCGCCAGATGAACGGCAGCACTAATGGCGGCCCATCCGCAGATGATCGCGTAACTTTGGGGAAAGGCGCCTAACAAAAAACCACACGCCAGGATCCAAACGTAAACATTTCTCCGGGCCGCGATCAGCCGGAAAGCACGGTCGAACGGCGCGACGTCATCCAGCAGGCGGCCTTTAGCCATCTTCGCCCCGCGTTGCGCGAATTCATACAATAAACGCGACCCGACGAGCAACGCGAGAAAGTAGAACGGGTTCGGAAATTGACCGCTTCGCCACAAATGAAAAGCGATAGCCGCCCACCACGAGTTCTCGATAAGATAATCGAGATGATGTTCCCATTTCCCACTCTCGGTCGTTTCGATTTTGACACGCGCCTGCTTTCCATCCAGTCCATCGACGATACCAAATAGGAGAGCAGCGAGGATTCCGAGCCCAACGCGGCCAACCACGAATGCCGCGGTCGCGCTGCATCCGATGACGAAACCTCCAATCGTAATTTGGTTTGGCGTGATTCGCGTTTTGCAAAGGAGTGAGATGATTGCCGTTTCGATCGGTGCGTGCAAGTAAGCCGGTAAGTCGAGTGTTCCATTTTGCGCGGAATCGAGGATGACGCGTTCCGCTACACGACGGCTCTGCTCTGGCGGCGCTGAAAAACAAAGTGGCCTTACGCGCCGGCGCATTTTGACGATGTAATCGTCCTCCTCGGCGGCATCGATAATGTCGATTTGGCGGTTATCAGTCTTGTTTTTGAGTTCTTCAAACACCGGCGCAGCTGGTGAAAGCCCAAACAGAAAATCCCTTGTGACCAATGCAGGCCCGCACGGATTTCGGATCATGTCTTGGACGAACTGCGGCGGATTGGAATCCACAAGGACGGTCGGAGAGTTCCTGGCCGACAAGGCGGCAAGCAAACGGCCATCGCAATAGACGTTTGCCGGAACAATCAGGAAGCGCGCCGTCGGACCTTGTTCCAAAATTCGGTGGGCCGTGACTGCTTTGGCCACAGTCGGCACAAATTGCGCAGTGATTCGTTCTCGAGCCCACGAGCGCTTGGCCAATTCCTCTCCAATGATTTCCGGCATGCTGGAAAAAACAATCGCGCGGCGATATCCCAGTCGCTGTAAGATGCGGAGCAACCGTTCAACCAAGTTGACGCCGCACAATTCGGTCAACGCTTCGGGCGCATCCGCGACTAAGATTGGCAGGATGTTCTCCACCCGCTGAGATTAACGATACCATGTGGATGTGCCAACTTCGGGGACAGCTTAGCTGCGCGTGTTCCGGAGTTGGCTGTCGACGATGCGGCCGTCCTTCATT
>DASXYB010000219.1:0-4555 GCA_036502745.1 Candidatus Udaeobacter sp. | reverse complement strand
ATTGCTTCGACACCTTTCATGATGCCGCGCTGCAACGAAGTCGGGTTCGCGCCGGCGGTGACGTTGCGCAGGCCTTCGCGGTAAATGGATTCCGCGAGGATCGTTGCTGTAGTCGTGCCGTCGCCCGCCACGTCGGACGTTTTGGATGCGACTTCGCGCACGAGCTGTGCGCCCATATTTTCATACGGGTCTTCGAGCTCGATCTCTTTCGCGACCGTCACACCGTCCTTGGTGATGGTGGGGCTGCCGAATTTCTTGTCGAGAATGACGTTGCGGCCGGATGGGCCGAGCGTGGCCTTCACGGCCCTCGAAAGTTTCTCGACACCGCGCAGCAATGTGTGCCGCGCATTTTCATCGAATTGTAATTGTTTAGCTGCCATAAGATTTATTGATAATTGTTGGTTGATCCGCCTTCGCGCGAGGCTACGGCGAACATGTTGTTGATAGACGCGGTTATCCGATGATGCCAAGGATGTCGTCCTCGCGCATGATCAGGTAATTTTCGTCCTCGATTTTGATCTCGGTGCCGCCGTATTTCGAAATCAGCACCTTGTCGCCCTTCTTCACCGTGAAATCGACTTTCTTTCCGTTGTCGTCGATTTTGCCGGTGCCTAAAGCGACCACTTTCCCCTCTTGTGGTTTTTCCTTCGCGGTATCGGGGATAATGATCCCGCCTTTTTTTACTTCCTGCTCTTCGAGCGGTTGCACCAGCACCCGATCTCCGAGAGGTCTTACATTAACTGCTGCCATAGGTTTTCGTTTACTCCTTGGTTGGTTTTGGGTTAGGCCGGCAACCCCGAAAAGTTCGGGGCCGTCGACAAATTGTTGATCAGCGAAATGTACCAGACATCGCGCTTACTTTTTCTTGTTCTCGTCCACCACTTCAAACTCCGCATCGACAACGTCGCCGCCATCGCGTTTACCTGCGCTCTCTTCTGCGCCGCCGCCTGGCTGCGCTTCGGGCCCGGGTTGCGGCCCTGGACGTGGACCGGACTGCGCTGACGCTTGTTTGTACAGGTCAGCGCTGACTTCCTGGAACTTGTTCTGCAAATCGTCGTAAGTCCGTTTCATCGCGTCGGTGTCGTTGCGATTAATCGCGTCGCGCACCGCAGCAATGGCGTCTTCGACCTGCTTTTTCTTGTCGCCCGAGATTTTGTCGCCCAGTTCCTTGAGCTGCTTCTCGGATTGGTAGGCCAGCATGTCGGCGTTGTTTTTGATCTCGATGGCTTCCTTCGCCTTCTTATCCTCATCCGCGTGTGCTTCGGCTTCGCGCTGCATCTTTTCCACTTCGTCCTTGGAAAGACCGGAGCTGCCGGTGATGGAAATTTTTTGTTCCTTGCCGGTGCCCAAGTCTTTGGCCGACACGTGCAGAATACCGTTCGCATCGGTATCGAATGTCACTTCGATTTGCGGAACACCCCGCGGAGCGGGTGGAATTCCATCGAGGTGGAACACGCCTAATTGTTTATTGTCGCGGGACAGTGGCCGCTCACCCTGTAGCACCTTGATTTCCACGCCTGGCTGATTGTCGCTGTAGGTCGAGAAGATCTGTGATTTTCTCGTCGGAATCGTAGTGTTGCGTGGAATCATCGGTGTGGCCACGCCACCGGCTGTTTCGATCGAAAGCGTAAGCGGCGTGACGTCGAGAAGTAGCACATCCTTCACGTCGCCCTTAAGCACGCCTCCCTGAATGCCAGCGCCGATCGCGACCACTTCGTCAGGGTTTACTCCCTTGTGGGGTTCCTTACCGACGAGGTCACGGGCAATTTGCTGAACCTTTGGCATACGCGTCATGCCGCCAACCAGCACCAGTTCGTTGATTTCCTTCTCCGTCAGCTGCGCGTCTTTCAAGCACGCTTTCACCGGCGGGATAGTCCGTTGGAACAGATCATCGCAAAGCTGCTCCATCTTGGAACGCGTCAGTTTCTTCTGGATGTGTTTCGGCCCGCTGGCGTCCGCCGTAACAAACGGAAGATTGATTTCGTATTCCTGCGTCGATGAAAGCGCGATCTTGGCTTTCTCAGCTTCTTCCTTGATCCGTTGAACCGCGTCCGGTTGTTTGCTCAGATCGATGCCCGTCTCTTTTTTGAACTCGTTGATGATCCAATCCATGATGCGCGCGTCCCAGTCGTCGCCACCCAGGTGAGTATCACCGTTCGTCGCTTTTACTTCGAAAACGCCGTCGCCAATCTCGAGAACCGAAATGTCGAACGTGCCGCCGCCCAAATCGTAAACCGCGATCTTCTCATCTTTTTTCTTGTCCAAGCCGTAAGCAAGCGACGCCGCGGTTGGTTCGTTGATGATGCGCAACACTTCCATGCCCGCGATCTTGCCGGCGTCTTTAGTGGCGTTGCGTTGTGAGTCGTTGAAATATGCGGGCACAGTGATGACGGCCTGCGTGATTTTTTCGCCGAGCTTCGCTTCCGCATCGGCGCGTAGCTTGGACAAAATCATCGCGGAGACTTCCGGCGGCGAAAATGTCTTGCGCTGGCCGTCGATCTCGACCTGCACGTGCGCGTCACCATTAGCGGCCTTCACGACCTTGTAGGGAACGCGCTTAATTTCCTCCTGGACTTCATCGAATTTGCGGCCCATGAACCGCTTGATCGAGAAGACTGTGTTTTGCGGGTTCGTCACCGCCTGACGTTTGGCGGCCTGACCGACCAAGCGCTCACCACTCTTTGTAAATGCAACAACTGAAGGCGTCGTGCGCGCGCCTTCGCTATTTTCCAAAACTACCGGATCTCCACCCTCCATCACCGCCATGCAGGAATTGGTGGTGCCTAAATCGATACCTAAAACTTTTGCCATAAAATTGAAAATTTCCTTTCTTTTAAACGCCTCCCGACGAGTGCAGGACTCGAATCGTTAGACTAACCCAAATAGGATCTAAGCAAGGGTCAGACCAACTTGGAACAGTCAGCATAAACCCCTTCTCACGAGGCATAAACGAGATATGCCCCCGAGCTGGAAATTCCTGAATGGAGACAAATCGGCTCGTTTGCTGGCTCCGTCAAAAACAGAAATCGCGCCAACGCGGCACTGTTTCTAAAAAGGCGGTGATTCGATTCCGATCACTTCAGCAACGTGAATACTTGCGTATACGAACCATCCGTATTGCGCGTGCTGGTGACCTGGCCACGCGCACCTATGTAGTTCCCGGTCCCGCCTAAAACCGGACGCACGACCGACTGGCCAGCATCAAATTCGGGAGCGGCCGGCGAATAATCCGCAGCTCCGAACGCAATAATCTGGTCCTTGTCATCGGCAAAAGTAAAAAACAAGAGCGTTGCCCGTCTCTCCAGGTTCGCGTTGCCATCAGTCGCCATCTTCACCAGTGTCTTTGAGCCAATCACCTCACCCGTGATGGGACCGCCGCGCTGTGAATGTAGCGGACCAGAAAAATGATAGACGTCGCCGAGACTGTTTCCCGACGCGCCGAGATCAAGCAGGCTCATCTTTGGTGCGTCTTCATAAACAGTAAAGGTTTCAGTCGGCCGATTGGTCGAATGTGCACCACAAGCTGTGATCACAACTGCAGCGAACAGCACAGCCAATCCTGTCATCATCTGTTGAAAAATCAGATTCATTCTAAACTCCTGCCGAAGCACAACCCGCAGTTCGCAAACTGCGTCCGCACTCGTATATCTATTTCGAAAAAGCGCCCAGCATCACGCCTTTCGTGGTCAGAAATTCTTAGCTACAACAAATTTCTGTTTCGCCATTGCGACGCGCCACGATAAAATTCGGCGTGCGACAATATCACGATCTCCTCCGGCTCGTGCTTGAGAACGGCCGGGATCGCACTGATCGCACAGGCACAGGAACTCTATCGGTATTTGGTGCACAGACGCGCTTCGATTTGAGCGACGACGGCCCCGGATTCCCCCTGCTGACAACAAAAAAGTTGCACATCAAATCGATCATTTACGAGCTGCTTTGGTTTTTGCGCGGCGACACGAACGTTCGTTACTTGAACGAGCATGGCGTGACGATCTGGGATGAATGGGCTGACGAACACGGCGAGCTGGGCCGCGTTTATGGTGCGCAATGGCGGGATTGGCGAGGCGAAAACGGCGTTCATGTTGATCAAATCGATAAGCTGATCGCACAAATAAGATCCAATCCGCAAAGTCGGCGATTAATTGTCAGCGCATGGAATCCGGCTGAGATCGATCAGATGGCGCTGCCGCCGTGTCACGTACTGTTTCAGTTTTACGTGCAGGACGGCGAACTAAGTTGCCAGTTGTACCAACGCAGCTGCGATCTGTTCCTGGGTGTGCCGTTTAATATCGCATCGTACTCGCTCCTCACCATGATGGTGGCGCAAGCGGTCGATCTCACACCCGGCGATTTCGTTCACACGTTCGGCGATCTCCATCTTTACAAAAACCATCTGGATCAGGCCCGCGAGCAACTCTCCCGCGAATGCCGGCCATTACCCCGTTTGAAACTGAATCCAGCCGTCAAAGACATCCACAGCTTCAAATTCGAAGATTTTGAACTCACCGGGTACGAGCCACATCCATCGATCAAAGCGCCAATCGCAGTGTAA
>DASXYB010000218.1:0-6247 GCA_036502745.1 Candidatus Udaeobacter sp. | reverse complement strand
TCAAATTTGGCCGAAAGAACTTGGTTTCTTCAACAAACCAGCGGGCAAGAAACAACTCAGCGACATCATTTGGCGCTGCTATCAGATCGCCGGCCCGGCAGTTACCGTTGCTACATTGGATAAACTGAAAGAGCTCGGGTTCAGAGAAGCCACTCGCGCTGGTATCTCGATTGGCATCGAGGACATGATCATTCCAAAACGGAAAGAATCCGAGTTGGATAATGCACACAAGCAAGTCAAACAGGTGGACCAGCAGTATCGTCGCGGCATCATCACCGACGGTGAGCGGTACAACAAAATCATCGATATCTGGACGCACGCAGGCGATCAGATTTCGAACGTGATGTTCCGCGAGATTGAGGAAAATCACGATCGCAAGGAGTACAATCCAATCTCTTTGATGGTCGATTCCGGTGCGCGCGGCAATCGGCAACAGGTACGCCAGCTCGCTGGCATGCGCGGTTTGATGGCCAAGCCGAGCGGCGAAATCATCGAGCGGCCGATCACGTCAAATTTCCGCGAAGGACTCACCGTGCTGGAGTACTTCATTTCCACACACGGTGCGCGAAAAGGTCTTGCCGATACGGCGCTAAAAACTGCGGACTCCGGTTATCTCACCCGCAAACTCGTGGATGCTGCACAGGATGTCATCATCGTTAAGGACGATTGCGGAACCGTGAACGGCATCGTGGTGCGCTCGATTTACGAAGGCGACGAGGAAGTAGTCGATCTTGGTCAGCGCATCATAGGGCGCGTCAGCTGCGAAACAATCGGGGACCCAGTGGAGAAGAAGAAAAAGATTGTTAAAGCAAACCAATACGTCGACGAGAAGATCGCAGCGGACTTGCAACGCATCGGCGTCGAGCAACTCAAGATCCGTTCGGTGCTCACATGCGAGTGTGGCCGGGGCGTGTGCGCAATGTGCTACGGGCGCAACCTAGCCACCGGGGACTTCGTCAAGCTCGGTGAAGCTGTCGGTATTATCGCTGCGCAATCCATCGGCGAGCCGGGGACACAGTTGACGATGCGCACGTTCCACATCGGGGGCACTGCCAGTCAGACATTTAAACAACCGATCATTAAGGCGAAGAACGACGGAACAGTGCAGTTCAATGATTTGCGGACCGTGCAGGCGCTCGACGGAAGTTGGATCGTGTTGAATAAAAACGGCTCGATCAGCGTGCATAACGAAGAGGGACGCGAACTGGAGCGCTACAATGTCGTTGTTGGCTCAGTGATTTCCAAGGAGGACGGGGCGTCTGTTAAGAAGGGCGAAACGTTTGTGCAATGGGATCCGTACAACGTGCCGATCCTCACTGACAAAGGCGGAAAGATCGAATTCCGCGACATGATTGCCGGAGTGACAATTAAACGTGAAGTGGATGAAGCGACTGGCCTGATGGGCACGATGGTGATCGAGCACAAGGAAGACCTGCATCCGCAAGTCGTTATTGTAGACGACAAGAAGGAGGTGGTCGCGAGCTATTCAATTCCCGCTGGCGCTCACGTCATTGTCGAGGAGGGCCAGAAGATACGCGCAGGCGCATTGCTGGCGAAAACGCCAAGGAAAGTCGCAAAGACAAAAGACATTACCGGTGGTTTGCCGCGGGTTGCGGAATTGTTCGAAGCTCGTCGGCCTAAGGATGCGGCTGAGATTGCCAAGATCGACGGCATCGTCGAGCTGGGCGGAACCGTGCGCGGCAAACGGAGTTTGGTTTTGAAAGATCCTGACACTGGCGCTGAGGAAGAGCATCTCATTCCACTCACTAAACACATCATCGTGTTCAAAGGCGATTTCGTGAAGAAGGGTCAACAACTGACCGAAGGCCCCGTCGTGCCGCACGAAATTCTGGAAGTGTGCGGACCACAGGAGTTGCAGGAGCACCTGGTAAACGAAGTGCAGGAGGTCTATCGCCTCCAAGGCGTAGAGATCAACGATAAACACATCGAGATCATCGTGCGCCAAATGTTGCGGAAAGTGAAGATCACCGATCCCGGCGACACCGCGCTGCTCTGGGGCGATCAGGTCGATAAACTCGACTTCGACGGAGAGAACAAGAAAGTCGTGGAAAAAGGCGGCAAGCCTGCAGAGGCTGTTCCGGTGCTGCTCGGCATCACTAAGGCTTCGTTGGAAACCGACAGCTTTATTTCTGCGGCTTCATTCCAAGATACGACACGTGTGCTCACTGAAGCGGCCACTCTGGGCAAGATCGATCGATTACGCGGCTTCAAGGAGAACGTGATCATGGGTCACCTGATTCCTGCCGGCACCGGGTTCCCGGAACATCGACAGCTGAAGCTGGTGGAAAAAGGCGAACCGATTGGCGCGCCAGTGATGGAAGAAGCCGAGCCGCAACCTGCCATCGGTTAGCTCGCGTTGTAGCGCGTCGGTATCAAAACCCGTTCAACAAGATTGGCGTTTCATAGAAACGCCCTACAATTTGGCTTCGTGTCAATCGTCACCAAAACCGGGGACAAAGGCGAAACGTCGCTGATGTACGGACGGCGTTTGTCTAAAGCCGATCCGCGTGTGAACGCCTATGGATGCGTTGATGAATTGAACGCTGCGCTTGGTCTCGCCCGGTCGGTTGCTGCCGATAATTTTCTTTCAGATGAAATCCTGGCAGTGCAGCGAGACTTGATCATTATCATGGGAGAGCTGGCGACGGCGCCAATCGACCACGAACGCTACACTAGAGATGGGTTTCATCTCACTACGACAGAGATGATCGATCGGATCACTTCGGTTATTTTCGATGTTGAGCAGGATAAATCGCTCTATCCGAAGGACTGGGTCGTGCCGGGAGGTACGCCAGCTGCTGCCGGGTTGGATTTTGCGCGAACAATCTGCCGCCGTGCGGAGCGTCAGATTGCCGCATTCGGTGCCGCAGAAAAAGATTCGAATCCAGAGGTCTTACGTTATCTCAATCGGCTTTCCGATCTTTGCTGGGTGCTCGCCAGATACGCGGAAAAACACGCGCAGCGTTCCAAGTAGCGGCGTATTGCGGTGACACGCCCTGGATTGCGCTGCAATCCGGCATCAAAAATTAGCAACCGTCCGGCAGCACGTTTTTGCCGAACATGTTATGCATGGCCAGCATGAAATTCGTGTCAGCATTCGCCGGGCTTTTGTTTTGGATTTCCGGTGCATACGCACATGAGGCGATTTTTGCGTGGACTTACACCACTGATCTTACGCCAAAAGGTCACGGTGAATTCGAACAATGGATCACGCCGCGTTGGGACAAGGAACACGGCAGCTATGGCGTGATTGATTTTCGTGAGGAGTTCGAATACGGCCTCACCGACAATTTTCAGATCGCGCTGTATCTGAATCACCGATACATCTATGCGAACGACGACGTTCCGGTGGCAAATCCGGCGCATCCCAAAAGCCTTTTGCCCGGTGTTTTCGAAACCGGCGGCGAGGATGTTCACGCGGCCCACGATCCAGCAGCCCCATTCGAAAGTTACCATTTTGAATCGGTTTCTTTCGAATCGATTTATCGGCTGCTCAGTCCTTACAAAGCTCCGATAGGACTCGCGCTTTATTTCGAGCCGAGCATCGGCGATCAGGAAACTGAGTTAGAGTGGAAGATTCTTCTGCAAAAAAACTGGCTTGAGGACCGACTCGTTTGGGCACTGAACATCAATTACGAGCTCGAATTCGAGAAGGAAGAAAAAGGCGAGTGGGAAGGGGATGGTGTGTTCGAGTGGTTCACTGGCATTTCGTATCGCTTTATCAGCAATTGGTCAGCCGGTTTGGAATTTCGGAACCATCATGAATTCGCCGATGCCACGGTACACGAGCACTCGGCGTACTTCATCGGCCCGACGATTCACTACGGAGGCGAGCGCTGGTGGGCGACCGTGGGATTTCTTCGCCAACTGCCAATCGGTCAGGCTTTCAGCCAGGACAACAAAGAGTTCGCCGCGCATGACGGCTACATTTTTGGTGACGAACACGAGGAATATTATGTCCGCCTGAGAGTCGGATTCAGCTTCTAGCGCCATGACCAAAACCGAATTCGCTTTCTTTGCTCTGCCGATTTCCGCGCTGATTGCCCCGTCCACGTTTGCAGTTCAATACCTGACAGTTGATCAAGCGCAGCGCGCAATTTTCCCCGGCAGATCGTTTACAGCAGCCCCTGTAAAACTAACCCCCGGTCAACGCAAAGCTATTGAGCAGGCCAGCGGCGTGCGCCTGTTGCACGATGAACAACAAGTCTGGCGCGTGAGCGGTGGCGGCTGGTTCATAGTCGATGAAGTCGTCGGCAAACACGAGTTTATCACCTACGGGGCCGGCCTGAATGCCAATGGCTCAGTGAAACAAATTGAGGTGATGGATTATCGCGAGACTTACGGAGCAGATATTCGCAATGAAAACTGGCGCGCCCAATTCGTAGGCAAAACAAGTCAGTCACCACTGAAACTAGATAGGGATATCAAAAACATCAGCGGCGCGACTCTGAGTTGCCGCCACATCACCGACGGGGTGAAGCGTCTTCTCGCATTCTATGAAATCGCGCTGAAACGCAGCTGATCACGAATGAGGACGAGTGGACAGGTCGAGCTTCGCCGATGTCGGCCATTGCTGGGCACGTTCGTGGAGATTGTCGCGTTCGGAACTGACGCCGGCAATTTGGAACGCGCGGCCGAATCGGCGTTTCTAGCAATCGCGCACGTGCATCGGTTAATGAGTTTCCACGATCCCGAAAGCGATGTCTCCCGTATGAACCGCGATGCGTTTAACAAAGCCGTGCGAATTCATCCATGGACATGGCGCGTCTTGAAATCGGCGCAGGAATTTGCTCGGAACAGCGATGGCATTTTCGACGTCACAATTGCCGGGCGACTGGTGAAATGGAATTATCTTCCGAGATGCGGTGCCGGTTGTCGCAGGGGCAGTTCCCGCGATATCATTCTTGAAGCCATCAACCAGGTTCGATTTCGGCGCCCCTTATTGCTTGATTTCGGGGGAATCGCGAAGGGTTTCGCTGTCGATCGCGCTGTTGAAGTTTTGAAACGCAAGCGCGTCATGGCAGGCATCGTGAATGCCGGTGGCGACTTGCGAGTTTTCGGATCGACGTCGCAGTTCGTGCACCTTCGCCACCCGAATCAGCCGAACCGCGCTGCTGGAGTGATGAGACTTCGCGAACGCGCGATAGCAACCTCGGGAATCTATTTTGCTGGAACTCAAAATCGGCGTCGTTGCGTCAGCCCGATTATAGACGCACGAACTGGTCGAGCCGCGTGTGATTTTATCAGTGTAACCGTGGCCGCAGAGAACTGCATGACCGCGGATGCATTAACAAAAGTTGTGTTCGCTTTGCGCGGAGAAGCTGCACCTCTATTGGCGCACTACTCCGCAGACGCATTGTTGCTCGAGCGCGATGGTGCGCCATCCTGGACGTTTCACTCACCATGCGACACCCGCGACCGGACTCCATTCGATTGAAGCGCTTGCAGAGATATTTTCTGTATGCCGTGTTGGCGCTGCTTTTCTTGAGTGGAATGGCATGGGCATATTGGAAATATCTTATCGGATCTCCTGGTGATTTTGAGATGAGCGCCAAAGCTTGCGCGATGAAGATCCACGGCGCCGCTGCGATGGCGATTTTGGTTCTTGTCGGAATGCTCCTTACAGGTCACGTGCGCTTTGCTTGGCGTGCGCGCCGGAATCGTGGCAATGGGTCGCTGTTCCTTAGCACCTTCGGTATTCTGACGATCACTGGATACGGACTCTACTACGGCGGCGGTGAAACTTTACGTGCTTGGACGAGCTGGATTCATCTAGCGGTCGGATTGGCGCTGCCGTTACTTTTGCTCCTTCACATCTGGCTTGGAAAAAGGACAAGGCCGGCGGCTCAGCTGCAAACACGTCCAGCCGCAGTCGCGAAACTGACATAAGCTCGCCGGCGAATTTCAGGTTGCGAACAGGCGCCTGATATAGCATCTTCAACGCTCCCGCTCTGGGACCGTCCCGCCTTCGGGAATTTTCTCTTATGGCAGAAACAACAGAATTAGTGCCTGAATTATTGGAAGCTGGTGTCCATTTTGGACACCAGACGAAGCGTTGGAACCCAAAGATGAAGCCCTTCATCTTTGAACAGCGCAATCAAATTTACATCATCAATCTCGATGAAACGGTAAGGCAGCTCCGCCGAGCAACCGATTTCCTCCAGGAGGTGGCGCGGCGCGGCGGCCGGATTTTATTTGTCGGCTGCAAAAAGCAGGCGCAGGAAGC
>DASXYB010000217.1:0-5228 GCA_036502745.1 Candidatus Udaeobacter sp. | reverse complement strand
ACTACTTGAGGCGGACCGGGCAAAGTTTGCGCGAGTTTCGCGACGGTGCCGTAACCGACTGCGCACACGTCGCACAATTTTTGAGTCAGGATTACGTCAGGCTGGAGTTTTCGAAGAAGCTGCTCATCGATCGTATAAATCGTGTCGTTGTCATGCAATGCACGGCGCACCCATTCGTCGACTTCGCGGCTCGGCATGTTCGCATCGTGAACGGGACAATGGGTAACGCGCGGCCGTTCGTTAGCTTGTTCAGGGAAATCGCACTCATGGGAAACACCAACGACTTGATCCATCAGCCCGAGCGCACCGGCGATCTCAGTCGCAGCAGGTAACAGCGAAACGATGCGTATCACTTACCAGCATACACTCTGTGTGGTTCGCGGTAATCGCGACCATGTCCTTACGGACTGTGTACTGCAGTTATAAGCGAATTGCCTTGTGTTGTTGAAACAACGCAAGGTGCTGCTGAAAAAGTTTTGTGCTGTGGGACGATATACCTTTTACAGCCAGCGCTTGCGAGACGTACTGAATCGCTGAGTTGAAATCGCCAGTCTCAGCGTACGCTGCTGCGAGAGTGTCGATCATGCTCTCGTCCTTCCATGTCATTATGCTGCACGCCGCCTTTGCGTCTTTCACTGCCTGTTGCCCATTCCGAAACGACGCGTTCGGGCACGTCGCGCGAAACCAGGCACGATCGCTCAGCACTCTGGCGAGCGTCACATTCCGGGGATGAAGCGAGACGAGATAATCATATTCCTTCAGTGCTTCTGCATGCTTGCCGACCCGAGCATTGATGTTGGCGCGCAATAGCGCAGCCTCCACCACGCTGCGATCCTGGTGGAGCGCTTCATTGCAATCCTTCAACGCCAGGTCGTATTTCCCTTCATGTGAAAAAATCTGCGCACGCACATAGAGCGCCGGCCAAAACGTCGGATCGCGCTGGAGAACGGCATTCACATTTCGTTTTGCGCCGACGACGTCGCCGTTCTTAAGCTGATCTTGCGCGTCGGTAACAACTTTCATATCCGCACGCATTCGGCCCGGAGTGGCAACGATCATCGGCACACTTGCGCGCATAACAGTCGTTGCGCTCAAGATTGCCACCGCGAGTGCAAAGACTTTTGAGATTTCCATTTCGCTTAACTGATTAATCGATCTGTAATTAGAAAGGCGGCGGCGTAGCAAACAAATTTTTGCTCGACGAATTGATGGAGCCGGTCCGCGTTCGGCCCGCAAAGAATTGACGTTGGCGACTCTTCCCTGTTAAGCCCATCCCGTGAAACGGCTGCTTTGGATCGATATTTCAAAGGGCCTGGCGATTCTGTTCGTCGCTTACTTTCATTTTTTTTCCACGTACTTCCAACATGGCGTGGTTCCGCCGCCTGATTGGAGCAGCATCGCGGCAAGTACACTGACGATCCTCCGACTGGGCTGGTTCAAAATATCGGGCCTCGGTTTCCATGCCGTCGGTGTGTTCATTATTCTGAGCGGTTGGACGCTCATGCAATCGACCGCGCGTCGCGCCGAAAAAAGCAAAATTGCGTGGGGCGCGTGGTACTGGGCGCGGTTTGTACGGCTATACCCAATGTATTGGGTCGCGCACTTGGTTTATCTCCTGTCGCCCTTCGTCGCGCGCCTGGAGCCGGTGGACGGTCGCATCGTCCTCAGTCTGCTCGGCCTGCGGTTCATCGATATCGAGATGAACTTTATGTATCTCAACGCCGCGTGGTGGTATTTCGCGATGCTGATCCAATTCTATCTAATCTTTCCCCTGCTCTTCTGGATAGCACGGCGTGTCGGACCATGGTGGTTTCTGTTCATTGGATGCGCTGCGGGATTTTTCGCACGCTATGTGTTGCTGGTGCTCTGGCCACAAAACGGATTGTGGGTACTCGGCGGTTTCGCAATTTGTCGATTGCCGGAATTTGCACTTGGGATGTCGATGGCGATGTGGTACACGCAATCGCCCGCGCGCACGGAATGGTTCCTTCTTCGCGGCGCAGGATTCGCAGCCGGCTTGATTCTCTACCCGGCGGCACTGCAGCTCTATCATGGGCTTTACGCTTATATCTTTGTCGATTTTGCCACCGGCACGTGTTGCATGCTTGAAATTGTAGGGATCGCCGGATTCATTGCGTTGTTTAACTCGCCTGCCAAATTGTTCGGCTTGGTCGGACTGTATTCGTATGGCCTTTACCTGACGCACCAGCCATACGTGATCTGGCTCGGCCTTCGTATCCGGGAAGTACCGATCTGGGCGTTTTTATTGATTTGCATCCCCACTCTCGCCGTCCTTAGTGCGTGGGGCACGCTTTTGGAAAAGGGAACAAACACGCTGGTGACCAGATTTCTTTCGCTCAAGAAATCAGGACACGCGTAGCTGCGCGTAACTCAGGCATGTTGCCTGACATCGTCGAGCCGCAAGCTTCCTAGCTTGCAACCTCAGATCTGTCGCTTCGAGCTAACCGCTACCGGTCAAATCCAGGCTCGTTTTAATTCTTTCGACAATCTCCTCGGGCGTACCGCCAAATTGGATCGTTAGCACGTGCTCGTGCGGCTGTGGTTCTTCCAAGTCGTGGAACTGACTCTCTAATAAGTTCGCATTCATAAAATGCCCATGCCGGCTGCGCAGTTGCTTTTCGACGAGCGCATAGTCGGCGCGAAGAAACACAAACTCTATTTCATCGCTGACGCGTAGACGATCGCGGTAAGCACGTTTTAACGCCGAACAAGCCAGCACGGCATTTTTTCCGGCGGAAAGCGATCGCTCGATTTGTTTACGCAAACAGTCCAGCCACGGCCATCGATCTTCATCTGTCAGTGAGTGACCACTGCGCATTTTCTCTATATTTGCGGCGGAGTGAAAATCGTCCGCTTCAATAAAACTCCAGCCGCGTTCGCGCGCCAGTAACTTACCGATCGTTGTCTTTCCAACGCCAGAGACTCCGAAGATGATTATCATCACGGCGGACTAATGTTTCTTCGACTACCAATCTTTTCCACTGCGAACGCGATAAGAACGAAGAGCGTGTAGAAGATTACAAACACCGATCACCGTGGCACGCGAAGCGACGCTGTAATGTCCAACAAAAAATTCGTTTATTTGTAGAGGCGTTCTCCGGGGCGAGCATCTTTCTGTCGCCGCTTAACACAAGCGCCGCTACAACGGTCGAGGATTTTTAGATCGGCAGCGCGAACGAAATGATTGTGTCTTCCGCGCGATAATTAGACCAGAACATCTCGCCGTCGAAAGTAAGTGAACGACACGCGAAGGGGATAATCGCAATATCTTCAGCGGCAGGCGTTTCTTGTTGCAGGTTCAGTCGCGCGATTCGCCAATCCTCGTTTGGCTGTTCCTGTCCTCGCAAAACGTAGAGTGAACCATTTGCGAAAGCGTGACCGCAAATTTCGGCGCCCACGTAAATCTCGCGGATCACGTTGCCTTTATCGTCGACCTTCAGAAGCCGCTTCTTATACCACTGGCTTAGGTACAGATTCTTTCCGTCACAGCTGAGGTATGATCCCGTAAACTCGGGGCACGCGAACATCTTTGAGAATCCAGCCTCAGGTGTATAGCGATAGATGTAACGATCGTCGTTCGCCCCTTCGCCAATGGTGAAGCGCAGCTCGCCGTCCACCGCGACGGCAGCCCACGGAATGCCAGGCGCTTCCTGTTGTTTCAACGCAGTCCCATCATTCGGATCGATGGTGTAGATGCGCCGCAGATCGCGCGAACCCATCCATAACATCCTGTTCCCGCCGTCCCAAGCCAGCGCCTGCGGCGTAGTCGCCGGCGAAGCTAGCCGATGTTTCTCGATAACTTGCGGTTGAGTCATCACTTAAACTCCTCCTTGAACCGAAGGTGCGTGTGTTTTCAGACTCGTGCAACAACGCGATGAATTTCGTAAGGTTCGCGCAAATCGAAGCCGAATGTAAGCACGGGTGTTCCATTAACACCCGCTTCAGCCGGGTGTATAACCGCCGCAAAGCCGAAGCCGTTTCAACGGCTTTCCTGCGGGTTGAAACTGTTGAAACAGTTTGTGGTCTCGATGGCCGCATGCACCGGGCTGAAGTCCGCTGTTAATGTGAGTTACTGTGTTTGGTTTGAGTTCAGATGGGATCGAGGTGTAGCGAGTTGTGCCGTCCCAGAAATTCGCATATCTGGACGACCCATAGGGCAGTGGCTACAACTTCCGGTCTGATGTAGTCTCAACAATGCCGCGTTGTGCTTGGGCTACGACTGAACCGGCGATTACTTATCACGATGGGGAATGGGGTGTTCCTGTGCACAATGATCGGGTGCTCTTCGAGTTTCTGATTCTCGAAGGTGCGCAGGCGGGATTGAGCTGGAACACCATTTTGAAAAAGCGCGAGAACTACCGAAAAGCGCTCGACGGATTTCGGCCGGAAAAGATCGCGAGTTACGGCAACCCAGACGTGCAACGGTTGCTCGGCAACGATGGGATCGTGCGAAACCGGTTAAAAATCGCAGCTACAATCGAGAACGCGAAAAGGTTTCTCGAGGTCCGAAAAGAATTCGGAAGTTTCGATGCTTACCTTTGGAGCTTCGTTGGTGGCGCGCCAATTCAGAATCGCTGGCGAATGTTGGCTGACGTTCCCGCACGCACCGCCGAATCCGATGCCATGAGCCGCGATTTGGTGGGACGCGGATTCAAGTTCGTCGGCTCGACGATCTGTTACGCATTCATGCAAGCGACAGGCATGGTCAACGATCACCTCGCAACATGTCCACGACACGCGGAACTCGGTGGCTCACGTCAGCACAAATAACAACAATATCCTCTGGAGTTGGACCTTGCGGCAACTCCTTGCTGATGTACGAGCAGCAGGACGCGTAAAGTGAGGAAATTGAACGGGCGCGAAGGAAAGTAACAGTTTCTTCACCTTTCCAAATTCGACTTTTACCCCGGCTCACGGTTGCGTCCCGCCATGTTTGGTAAAAAGAATTCTTCACTATGGATCGCAGCGTTGCTGTTCGTTTCGAACGGCTCAACGTTTGCAAGCCACGGACAAAATGCCAGCCCTACGCCGACGCCTGCTGAACCTCCGGCGCCTGTTCTAGTAAGTCCCGCCAACGGCGCGTCTCTGGTTCAGCCGATAAATCTTGGCTGGAACGCACCGCCTTCCACCGTGGGCCCGATCGGCAGCTACACCTGGCAGGTCTCGACGTCTTCAACTTTCACCATCGTGGTTGCCTCCGCTTTTAC
>DASXYB010000216.1:0-2603 GCA_036502745.1 Candidatus Udaeobacter sp. | reverse complement strand
TTTAAGGAGATCATAATGGCAATCAAAATTGCACAGATCGAAAATCTTCAGCAAATGGACGTCCTTGTCGCAGGTCCCGACGATGCGAACCATCTGTTCATCATCGATGGACAATTTGAGGCAAACCTGGCTATAGGATCTCAAGGGACTAATTTCGCCACAGCAAAAGAAACGTTCAGTGTGTTGATCGGACCCAAGCTTGCTAACAGACAATTTGTTCGAGCAATTGGAACAGCTTCATTAGTGAAGACTCAAATCGGAAATATCGCGCCGGGCGGATTCGCGAACTGGAACATCGTGGACGTTGATGCGGATTGGGATGACGAATCCGGACAGGTGGAATTGAGAATCGAGGCGCAAGTAAGTTGTTTGGGTTCGAACCAGATTACGAGCATCAATGCCTTCGGGTTTCATGTGACGATTCTTGCGGCGCTCCCTGCCAATTAGAGTTACCCTACAGCGACTCGGTAGCCGCGAAGGGCGTATCGTTAAAGACGCGTTTTGCCGTTTCACAATATTTCATGAGCTTTAGCCGCAACCTGCTGGCGAAACGCGCGTTCAATGCTTACGTTATCTATCATGAAATCAAAACACAGCTTCTCGAGGAATGTTCTTCTGAAGTTGGTTTTTGGGTGCGCAATTTCCATCAGCGCTATTGCGCAAGGAGGTCCCCCACCCTGGTACCTCCGGTCTAATCACCATTACCCGCCTGGCCGCATCATTGTGGATAGAACGCCGAACTTCGGATGGAATCTCGGTTTCAACCTTCTAATCGACGGTCAGCCGGTGGGAAGCCTCGCACAGGGCCACAGCTTTAGCGCCTGGCTGCCAGCCGGGACTCATGTGTTGACCGTCCATAAGGTGCCGGCTACCGGTTTCACCGCGCCGACTTCGACAACAGTGAATATCCAGCCCGGCGCCGAGCATCTGTACACCGCCATGTGGGATTCAGGTTTTGTCTATCTCCATCCGGGAGGAGTTTGGCTGACCCCGGGCGCGTACTGGCAGAATCACGGTAATGGCACGCCATAGCGGGTTACCGATTGTTCCATATCGTTCTGGTTTAACTCAAAACTGGAAATTTACCTCGGAAGCTAGGTAGATCCTGTTTCTTGATTCCGTACGCGCTTCTGATCGCGTACATTCCGATGCGTCTTGCATCATATGGCGGCATTGTCGCGCTCTCTATTTGTCTGTCCGGAAACGGATGCTCGCAAGCAATCACTCGCTCGACCGTGGCGGTCGTCTTTTCTGTAAAAGGCAACGTCGTTTTCGGCGGCGCGGCAGGAAATGATTTTCAAGCGGTCACTCCCAAAAGCAAAATTCACGCGGGGGACATCGTGCGGACATCAGACGGCGCCTTAATTAATCTGGCGTTGATTCCGGGCGCATTCATCCAATTGGCCGGAAATTCCGAGATCAAAATAGAAGACATCAGATTAACCAAGGACGGCAACGACACCGCCGAACACATGCTCAATCGACGTGCATGGATACGACTGAACCGTGGAAGAATTGTTTGTTCGTTCAGACAGAGTGATAAAACTGCATCAGAATTTGGCATAACAACAGGCCAGATAACACTTAAGCCTGACTCTGATTGTCTGTTTTCAATTTGGACTGACGGCACAACAAGCAGAGCAACGTGCGGCCGAGGCGAAGTGAGCGCATCCGCCGGCGCACAACCACCATTGAAAATTGCGGCGGGGTATTTCTCTCAATGGCCAATAGCATCGAAGGAACCGATCGCTGCAAGTGACGATGCGCGGGCGCAAACGGATATCACAACTGCACTCGGCGTCGAACCGGAATTGATGGATCAAGCAGCCGGTTGGTAAACCGCTGTCCGTTTAAATATCTTTTCTGTCGCTGCAATTCGCAGTAGCACCAATCTTCGAGCCGCAAAGTTCAGCCCCGGCCCGACACGCCAAAAACTGCACGCATGCATGTGCATCCCCGAAATCGTTTGCAGTAGCGCGCGGAATTTTGGATGATCGCATGCAAATGCCGCAGCCTGGTCTCGATTTAGTGATCGCAACGCTGGAGAAGATTCGAGAGAAAAATGGCCGCGCGCCACGTGTATCGAGAACTGCGCTCGCGCGATTGGAAAATACTCCTGTCGTCACTTCCGTACGGGAAGCGTGCACCTCGTTCACTGCGCAACAGGTACAGGCGGCGCGAAACAAAGCCGATTTACTCGCAGCGATTCGCGAACGCGTTGGCGGTTGCACGAGATGTGCGCATCTCGCCTGTTCACGGACGCAGACCGTATTCGGCGTTGGAAATCCGGACGCCGATTTGATGTTCATAGGCGAAGCGCCTGGTGCAGATGAAGATCAGCAGGGGGAACCGTTCGTAGGACGCGCCGGACAATTACTGACCAGAATTCTAAAGGCGATGAACTTTGCGCGTGAAGACGTTTACATTGCAAATATCCTGAAGTGTCGGCCGGACATGCCAGGAGGCAGTTTTGGGAATCGCCCGCCCACACCAACGGAGATGCAAACGTGCCGGCCATATCTCCTGGAACAGATAGAGGTCATTCAGCCAAGTGTGTTGGTCGCGCTGGGCGCGGTGGCTGTCGAAGGGTTGCTGGGGACCCG
>DASXYB010000215.1:0-3059 GCA_036502745.1 Candidatus Udaeobacter sp. | reverse complement strand
GCTCGGAATCCGCATGGCGCTCGGCGCTGCGCGCACAAACATTTTCAAGCTCGTGCTCAGCCAGGGCATGACATTAATTGCAATCGGCATCGGAATTGGATTGATCGGTGCGATTGCTGCCGGCCGCGCGTTGATGTCGCTTCTTTACAATGTCGGAACCATTGATCCCGGAGCTGTGATTACAGCCGTGGTTTCGCTGGTGTCCGTTGCGCTGATCGCCTGCTGCGTGCCAGCTCGCCGCGCCACGCGCGTCGATCCTATCATCGCGCTCCGAACGGAGTGAACGAAATGGCCGAATCATTTTCATGTTAAACGACATTCGTTTCGCTTTTCGTCAGCTTCGGAAATCCCCGGGATTCACTGCGATTGCCGTATTGACACTCGCGCTCGGGATCGGCGCGAACACCGCGATTTTCAGCATCGTGAACGCCGTCTTGCTCCGCCCCCTGCCTTATGCAGACGCCGACCGCATCATGGTCCTGAACGAATCGTCCGGGCCGGGACAGGATTATTCAGTCGCGCTCCCGGATTATTTTGATTGGCAAAAGGACAACGTCGTTTTTGAACACCTCGCGGCGACTCATAAGGAATCGCGCAACCTCAGCGGAATTCCGGGCCGCGATCCGGAGCGCGTTTCATGCGCGGCGGTGACGCGAAAGTTTTTCAACATCATCGGTCTGCCGCCGCAGATCGGACGGACGTTTAGCGAAGAGGAAGATAAGGTTGGTGCGCCGCCGGTGGTCGTCATTAGCGATCGGCTTTGGCAGCGCGCGTTCAATCGCGACCCAAAAATTCTCGGCCAGGCAATCACGCTTCACGATCAGAGTTACACGGTAATCGGCGTCATGCCGCGGCAAATGACGTCACCGCAGGATACGGATGTCTGGCTGTCGATGATGCGACGCAGCAATAACGGCGTGTGGATGTCTCGAATGGTTCATCCAATGATCTACGTTTGGGGTAAGCTCAAGCCCGGCGCGACCGTTGAGCGAGCACGGACGGAAATGAAGGGGATCGCGGCGCGTCTGGAGAAAACGTATCCGGACACAAACCGCGGCGAAACAGCCGTCGTTACGCCGTTGCTCGATAATCTGGTCGGCAAGTACAGGACAAATCTCGGACTGCTGCTCGGAGCTGTCGCTCTCGTTCTGTTAATTGCTTGCGCCAATCTGACCAACCTATTCGCGGCGCGAGGTTCGGCGCGAGCGAGAGAATTTGCGATCCACGCCGCAGTCGGAGCGACCCGCGGCCAAATCATCAAAAAGCTTTTGGCGGAAAGTTTTGTAGTAGCGCTTCTTGGCGGAGCGCTTGGCTTTTTGTTTGCGGTTTGGGTTCGCAACGGATTGATCGCGCTGAGTCCGGGGGACGTTTCTCGGTTTCAAGAAGTTTCCTTTGATCTGCGTGTGCTGGGATTCACCTTTCTGGTCGCATCGGTCACCACGGTGCTTTTCGGATTATGGCCGGCGTGGCAGGCCTCGCACGCGGACGTCCAGGTTGCGTTGAAAGAGGGGTCTTCAGGGAGTGGCGATCCGCCATCGGCTAAACGTGCTCGGGATTGGATGGTGATTAGCGAAATTGCACTCACCCTCACTTTGCTCGTCGCGGCAAGTTTGGTTTTGAAAAGTTTTTCGCGGCTGCAATCACTCTCGCTGGGTTACGAGCCGCGCGCGCTTTTCACTGCTCGTTTCGAGTTGCCGTGGCGTGTTTACAACAATCGCGACAAGATAGACACATTCGCCAAGGCACTTCTCGACAAAGTGCGCGCGATTCCCGGTGTCCAAAACGCGGCGATCAGTTCGAACGGGCCGCTTATGGGTGGCTGGCAAACTGGCTTTTGGCGCGAAGAGAACCCGCGCCCGCAACCTTCAGATATGTTGAACAGCGATCTTGAAGTGGTCGGCGGCGATTATTTTCAGACGCTGAAAGTGCCGCTGATTCGCGGCCGTACATTCAACGAGCGCGACACAAAAGATTCGCCACGGGTCATTATTATCGATCAAGCGATGGCCGAACAATATTTCCCCGGCGAAGATCCAATCGGCAAGCGTCTCGGACTTGATGCCGGCAACGACGATGAGGGTTGGGTCATGAGCGAGATCGTCGGCGTCGTCGCGAAAATGCGTTTTCACGCGGTTGACGAAATGGCCCCGCTGCCGGTGATCTACTGTTCGTTAGGGCAGGCCCAGCGAACGGGCCTCACGCTGTTCATAAGATCGACGATGGGCTCCGCCTCGCTTGAGCGGGCGATTCACGACGCCGCAACGTCGATCGATCCCTCGCTACCGCTGTTCGACGCGCGTCTGATGACCGATCGCGTGCACGAAACCTGGGGAAGCCAACGCCTGCTCAGTTTTCTTTTCTCGGTCTTCGCTGGACTCGCGCTTACCCTGGCGACCATCGGCCTTTACGGGCTTCTCGCTTACACGACGCACAAACGCGTCCGTGAAATCGGCATTCGACTGGCACTTGGCGCGCGTCCCGCTCAGATCCGCGCGCTCATTCTATCGAACGGTCTGAAACTGCTGTTGATCGGTTCGGTGTTTGGTTTGCTTGCAGCCGTTGCCCTGTCGCGTGCATTGCAAAGCGTGCTTTTCGAAGTGAGTGGAATCGATCCGCGCATTTATCTAGGTGTCGGTGCGCTTCTCTTCGGCGCGACGTTTTTCGCCTCATGGATCCCCGCCCGCCGCGCGTCACGTGTCGATCCGATTATCGCTCTGCGAACAGAATGATATGAACGATCTAAAATTCGCCCTTCGCCAGCTTCGCAAATCCCCCGGGTTCACGTTGATCGCTGTGCTAACGCTGGCGCTCGGGATCGGCGCGAACACGGCCGTGTTCAGTTTGATTCACGATTTGTTTCTGCGTGGGCTTCCATTCCGCGAGCCGGGAAATATCGTTCATGTTTACGGCGAAGCGAAGGAGCGCGATCTGCGCCAACTTCCATTTTCCATTCCGAAATTCTGGCATTATCGCGACGGACAAAATGTTTTCACCGCGGTCGCTGCCGATTGGAATAACGGCTACATCCTCACTGGCTCAGGCGAGCCGGTGCAAGTGCT
>DASXYB010000214.1:0-4001 GCA_036502745.1 Candidatus Udaeobacter sp. | reverse complement strand
ATAAAAGCTCGGCTCATCAATGAAGCCGCCATCGATCATCGCTTGAGCAACAGTTTTGCCGTTCAACTCTACTTCGCCCAAGACGTCGTCTGCCTGCGAAGGTTGCAACACACGCTGCTCGACAAAAAATTCGGCGAGTTGTTTTTCAGTCATTGGCTCAGCTCACGTCGCCCACAGTGATGGAGATGACCTCTTCGGCAGAAGTCATGCCGGCCAGCACCTTGCGCACGCCGTCTTCGCGTAATGTTCGCATACCCAATTCGCGCGCTCGCTGCCGCAGGATAAAGGTTGAGGTGCGTTTGTTGATCATGTGCCGCACTTCATCGTCAATCACAAAAATTTCGAATATGCCCATCCGCCCCTTATAGCCGATCTGACGGCACAGCTCGCAGCCGACTGGTTTCATGACTTGTGCGTCCAGGAGCTGTCCAGATTCGATTCCAAGCGCGCGCAGCTCGGTGTCCGTAAGTTCGGCCGGTTGTTTGCAGTTGCTACACAAACGACGAACCAGCCGTTGCGCCATCACCGCGCGGACCGAAGACGCGACAAGAAACGGCTGGACGCCTAGATCGATCAAACGCGGCACAGCCGAAGGTGCGTCATTGGTGTGCAGCGTACTGAAAACAAGGTGGCCGGTAAGACTCGCGTTCGTTGCGATGCTTGCCGTCTCGAGGTCGCGAATCTCCCCAATCATAATGATATTCGGTGCCTGGCGAAGTATGGAACGCAACGCGGCCGGAAAAGTCATGCCGATCTCCGTGTTCACCTGCACCTGGTTAATGCCGGTCATCTGATATTCGATCGGCTCTTCCACCGTGATGATTTTGCGATCCGGTTTATTGATGTAATTGAGACAAGCGTAAAGCGTGGTCGTTTTTCCCGAGCCGGTGGGACCGGTCACCAAAAGAATTCCGTCCGCGAGTCTCATCTGACGCTCGAAGGTTTCCTGATCGTCGGAAAAAAATCCAAGCTCCGGCAATCCAAGCTTCAGGCTTGATTTGTCGAGAATGCGCAAAACCATGCTCTCACCGTGGTTCGTCGGAATTGTCGAGACGCGAAGGTCGATCGGCTTCTTTTTAATCCTCACCTGGATCCGTCCGTCCTGCGGCAGGCGTTTCTCCGCGATACTCATCGAACCAGTCATGATTTTGAGCCGGCTGATAATGGCTGATTGAAGACGCTTGGGCGGTGATTGCATTTCCTGCAGGACACCGTCGATCCGAAATCGGACGCGAAGTTTTTTGTCCATAGGTTCGAGATGAATGTCACTCCCGCCGGCGCGATGCGCCTCGATCAGTAACATCGACACGAGCCGCACAATCGGCGCGTCTGCTTCGTCGATTGGACTCGCTTCGGTGCCATCGCCGATCTCGAGGCCAAGGTCGATGTCTTCGCCCAGTTCCTTTTGGAGGACGTCCGCCGCTTCATCGGCGGTGCCGTAGTATTTGATCAACGCTTCGCGAATTTTTTTCGGACTCGTGCAAACCAGTTCCAACTCGCGTTGCAGGAGAAAACCCAAACTGTCGATGGTATCGATGTCCAATGGGTTGCCGACAGCGACCACGAGTCCGGTTTCACCAAATGCGACTGGAATCACTTTGAACCGCCGCGCGTCATCGCCGCGGATCTCATTGATAACCTGTGGCGGAATGATCATCGTGGAGATGTCGATCCAATCCATGTGCGCTTGCGCAGCGAGCGTGCGCGAAACGTCCACCTCCGATAGGTCGCCGCCGTTAATTAAAATATCGATCACGCTAGGCTCGCCGTTCAGACGCGAGCGCGCGCTATCGATCTGATTGCGGGTGAGGAGTCCTCTGTCGTGGAGAACTCCGAGCACATAGTCTTCGTTGTGTTGCACGGGGGAAAAACGCCGCGCTAATTTAGCGCAAACCCTTGCCTATTTCCAGCAGCGGCAGAAACATGGCGCGGACGAACCGGAGCCTACGGGGCTCGAACCCGCAACCTCCGCCGTGACAGGGCGGCGCTCTAACCAATTGAGCTAAGGCTCCTAGCGGAAGGAACAGAGTGTAAAGGCGCAAATCTTCAGTCGCAACTGTTCAGTCGTATTGGCCCCCAGCAGTCGTCCCTTTGCTGTAAGCGCGATCCGGTCAACATCACTTTTGCGCAACAACATGACGGACTTGGCGGTTGAACATTTTGGAGATGCGTAGCGTCGAACATTGCGAACACGCCTGATGACGGTATAATTAACTCGGTTCGGCGGATTGACCCAAACCAAATGAGCGACGAGCGCAGTGAGGGATTGCAGGGACGGGAAGGAGACCCCGGTCGGGAAACGCTCCTTGATTCACTCGATCAAATGATTGGATCACTGCCGCCGGGCGATCCAGTTCGGCGTGAACTGTTGCAGTTGCGTCCCCAGATTCTCGATCAACAGGAAACGATGGTCGAGGCGCGCCGCATGATTGAGAAGCTCGAGGAAGTCGTGAAGAAAGTGACTTCTCCCGCAAATCGGATCGGCACCTTTCTCGGCGCAACTTCGAAGGAGACAGCGCACATCGTCGTTGGCGGAGCTGATTATTATTGCAATATCGATCCGCGCATACCGCTCTCGAGGTTGAAAAAAGGTACGCGGGTTTTGGTCAACGAAGCTTTCGTCATTGTCGGCGATCTGGGATTCGAAACCGCCGGCCCGGTAACAAAAATCACGGAGGTAATTGGCAAAGACAGATTGCGCGTGGGTTCCGAACACGGATTGCATTCGATGGTGCTGCAGCGCTCTTCAGAACTCGTCCACTCCAATTTGAAATCGGGCGATGAAGTCCGCGTCGATTCCAATTATCGCATGGCGTTGGAGATGCTATCGAGCACCAAATCGGATGAATACTACCTCGACACGGTGCCGGAGTTGCCGTGGGAAAGAGTCGGCGGCCAGGAAACGGCGCTGCAAGCGATCAAGGATGCGATCGAGTTGCCGCTGTTGCATCCTGATCTTTTCACAAGATTTCAGCACGCCACGCCGAAAGGTTTTCTGCTTTACGGTCCACCTGGCTGCGGCAAAACGCTCATCGGCAAGGCGACTGCATTCAATTTGACGAAGCAACTCGGCGCAAAAAGTGGCACTGAGATGAGCGAATATTTCATGCATGTGAAAGGTCCGGAGATCCTCAACATGTGGGTAGGCGAATCCGAACGCATGGTACGCGAGATTTTTGGTACTGCGCGCGAGAAACGGAAGGAAGGTTTCATGCCGTTCGTTTTTATCGATGAAGCCGAATCGATCCTCGGCACACGCCGCGCATCGCGACATTCGAACATTCTTTCCACATTGGTGCCAATGTTCTGCTCGGAGATGGACGGAATCGATTCGCTCAATGACGTCGTCATCATTCTCGCTTCCAACCGCGCTGATCTCATCGATCCCGCAATTCTGCGTCCGGGGCGGATTGACAGAAAAATTAAAGTTAATCGTCCTAACAAGGACGGCACGCGCGAAATCTACCGCATCTATCTCACCGACAATTTGCCATACGATGGCGTGCTCGCGAAGGAAGCTGATGGAATCGGCGCTTCCATCGAACGCTTGATCGAGCGGTTTGTTGACTGGCAATTTACCCGGCGTGATGAAAACAAATTTTTGGAAGTGACCCTGCGCAGCGGTCGCAAAGAGACTCTTTACCGCAGCGATCTGATCAGCGGCGCGATCATCGCCTCGATCGTAGAGCGCGCGAAAGCGATCGCGATTAAACGGGCCATCGGAACTCAACAGGACCAGGGAATTCGGGAAACCGACCTGCAACTGGCCTTTAACGCGGAATACGCGGAGAACGATATTTTTCCGGCCACCGATATCACCGAGGATTGGCTTAAACTGATCGATTACGATCCGGAAAACGTCGTGAAGATTTCACCGGTTAGGCCGGTGTCGGACGCCCGCATGCGCACAACGGCCGTGATTTAATCCGCGTGCAAACGCTGATTCCACTCTGTAGGGGAAGCTGACAGCTTCCCGTCTGTATGGCCGAACCTCCTCGCTT
>DASXYB010000213.1:0-2016 GCA_036502745.1 Candidatus Udaeobacter sp. | reverse complement strand
ATGCGGTGCTCGTAAAATTTCGTCTGCATTCTCAAGAGTTTCCTTGCTTCCGATGTCGAGCCATCGGCCTTTGATCTGAAACGTGTTCACCGGTTTGCGGGTGTACAGCCACTGCACAAAACGGCCGGGCTGATCCGCATTGTTTCCGGCAGCCAGATACGTTCGCAACAGCGAGAGAACCGCAGGGGAGTAATAATACAGGGCAATCGCTGCGAGCGTTCCTTGAGGTTTTTTCGGTTTTTCTTCAAACCGGGTCATGATTCCTTCGGCATCAACGGCCACGTTGCCGTACTTCTTGACCGCTTCGACGTCGCCGACATCGTAAACCGCAACCGTGACCTCGCTGTTCATCGCAGTCGCCACGAAATCTGCCAGCGAATCGGTGAACAAATTGTCGCCGGCGGCGATTAGCAGACTGGTTTGGGAAAGGTTCTCCTGCGTAACGACAAAATTTATGTCTCCAATTGCGCCCAGTTTATCGTCATCGTTGGTAGAACCGTCATTAACAATCTTAAACTTAAATTCGGGATGGCGTTTTCCGTAGCTCTCACTCCAGGCCCGGAAATCCGCCGCGAATTTGTCGTTCGTCACGACGTAAATCGTTTCCAAATCCGAAATGCCGGCAAGATTGTCCACCAGCCATTCAATGATCGGCTTGCCGCCGACTACCAGCAGCGGTTTCGCTTTGTTGAGCGTCAGTGGATAAAGACGGGTTGCGTATCCCGCAGCGAGAACCAAAACATTCATGAGACCAAAAGAGTTCGCAGCAAAGCAGAAACGCGCTCGTCTTTTCTCTATGGTTTTGCTGATCCGCGCAGAATCGTATCCTTCAAATGCTGCTGAACGATCCGAATCCGCTGCGAATCGGTGATCTTGGCATGGCTGGAGCCGTCCACGGCGTATAGCGTGTCGATCGCCGCGCCAGCCTGCGTATTAATTCGAGAAAGCGGCACTATTACATCTTCGCGATCAAGGCAGCTGAGGACATCGTAAAGGAGACCGATACCGTCCGGGGCTTGAAACTCAATGAGCGTGTAAGTCGGATGCGTTTTGTTGTCGATTGTAATGCGAGTCGGAAATTCAATTCCCGTCGCGGCGCGGCGGCTCGAGCGCTTCGCTTTTTCGATGGATGGCGCGAAGTCAAAGCTTTCATCCTCGAATGCCCGCCGCAATGTTTGCTCGACAAGCTCTAAATCGCGCCGGTTGGAAACGGGCTGTGCTTTCGTGTCGCAAACGCGGAAAACCCCAAGCACCGTGTTATCGCCTCGCGGGAAAACATCGGCGCTTAAAATATTCAGTGGCACGACGGAAAATGAGCCGGCTATTTTCGCAAGGAGCCGTTCGCGTTGCCACGTGCAAAAGGTCATCACCGTGTGCCCTTGCTCTGGCAGGATCTTCCATTTGACTGCCGGCGCGAGCGGAAACTCCTTCGCGCTGGAAACCATTCCTAGAAAGGACCGGAACAACTTCACATGCTCGATGATCTCAGGCACGCTGGTCGCGCGAAAATAATGATCGGGCATGTATTCGAAATGCGCTTCGATTTCCTCCGCGTAGTCCGGCGAAAGGTTCCTGGCAACAGAAGCGCGCAGGCTCTCTCGCTCGATTCTGGTTTGTTCGTAATAAGATTGTCGATCCGCCAGATAACGCGATGTCTGGTGAAACAATTGCCACACCAGCGATTCCTTCCAGTCTGACCACGCCTCGGCGCTTGTCCCCTGACCGTCAGCGAGAGTAACCAGCATAAGTGCGTCGAGATTTTTCTGATCTTTCACAACCTGCGCAAATTCCATGACTGTTGTGGGATCATCGAGATTCCGCTGCTGCGCCATTTTGGACAACGTGAGGTGATGATCGACAAGTCGTATCAGCGACTTCCGTTGCTCCGACGACAACTGTAGACGCGCCGCAACGCGCTGGGCGAACAGCGCGCTAGCTTCGGAGTGTGGACGTCCCACGGCCTTGCCGCTGTCGTGCAGGAGAAGTGCCAGATACAAAACCAGTGGGTCCGGAAGT
>DASXYB010000212.1:0-7336 GCA_036502745.1 Candidatus Udaeobacter sp. | reverse complement strand
TTCCGTTCTCCTCGATTTGGAGAATCGCTGAAGCGCCACGGAGGGATCCGATAGGGCAAGAACAAATCGCGTTTGTAATCCGCCGTCTATCAGTGACGATCACGAATGGCAGCGGAACGCGATTACGTTCTCGGTACACATGAAGAGGAGTTGGCCAGACTGGGCGTTCAACATCGCGTCTGGCGCCCGGTTGTGTTGGATTGCTGGCAACGGGCCGGAATCACGGTGGGCAAACGCGTGCTCGATGTCGGAGCCGGTCCCGGCTACGCATCGATTGATTTGGCTGAGATCGTTGGACTGACCGGTGAAGTGGTAGCGCTGGAACGTTCGCAAAACTTCCTCCGCGCGCTCGAAACAACCTGCCGGGCGCGCTCGTTCGCGAACGTGAAGATTCACGAAATCGATTTGGAGAAAAGTGATTTGCCGAAGGGCCACTACGATTTCGCGTGGTGCCGATGGGTTGTGTCCTTTGTAAATGACCCGTCTCTGCTGATTGAAAAACTCAGCCGCGTTATGGCGAAAGGCAGTGTCGCTATTTTTCACGAGTACGGTCATTACGACACGTGGCGATTCCTTCCGCGGCTGCCAATGCACGAACGTTTTCGCCAGCAGGTGATCGCTACATGGCGCGAGTCCGGCGGCGAACCAGACGGCGCCGTCCAATTACCTGGACTGCTTGCGGAGAATGGCTTTGTGATTCGCTCCGCAAAGCCGCACATCTTTTGCCTCCGGCCCAGCGATTACATGTGGCAATGGCCTGTCACGTTCATAGAGACTTATCTCGAGCGCCTGATTGAAATGGGGCGAATCGATCACAACTTCGCTGAGGAGATTCGCACTGCTCTCGTGAGCGCGGGGAGGAATCCGAACGCCAGGATGCTTACACCGCTGGTGCTGGAAATCATCGCGGAAAAATTGTAACCATTTCGCTATGACGCTCCGGTGAGCCCCAGTCGGTCTGCATCAGCTTTCAGCGCGGCGATGACTTGCCCGATGACGTCGTCGAGCGGCATTTCCAACTGTTCTGCACCGCGGACGATGTCGTCGCGGTTCACGGCGCGGGCGAACGCCTTGTCTTTCATTTTCTTTTTCACTGCGCGAACGTCGACGTCGTGAATGCTTTTTGTCGGACGCACAAGCGCGACCGCCACGACGAAGCTGCTTAGCTCATCCACTGCATACAGAGTTTTCTCGAGGGTCGTTTCCCGCGAAACACCCGAGTAGTCGGCGTGCGAGAGAATCGCGCGGCACACCTCTTCGTTCCAACCGTTCTCGCGCAGCCAGGCGACGCCGACAAACGGGTGGCCTTCCGTGGCGCTGCGTTCGAGATTTGGATAAAGCTCATAATCCATATCGTGCAACAATCCGACGGCTTCCCAGAGATCAGCGTCTTGGCCGCGCAACTGCGCGAAATGCTTCATCGAATCAGCGACTGCATAGCAGTGTTTCCGCAAGCTTTCGGATTGCACCCAATCCTGCAAGATAGCTTGCGCGCGCGCGGCTACCGTTTCACTCATCTCGATTCAGTGAATTGACACTTTATCGCCCGTTTTGATTTTTGTGGCAAGCCGGACCACGTCCCAATTCGCCAGACGAACGCAGCCATGGCTCACAGCCTTTCCGATCGAATCCGGGTCGTTGGTTCCGTGAAGGCCGATGCCTTTCTTGTTAAGCGCAATCCACATCACGCCTACAGGATTTCTCGGTCCAGGTGGGAGCATGTGAAAATTACCACTGCGTTCGCCATGCTCGAGCATCTCCTTGTCGTAACGAAAAGTCGGCAGCTTTGAAATGCCTCGCACCTTCCACTCACCGACGGGTGAGGTGTTGTGCGCGGAGCCGATCGTCACAGGATAGGCGGCGATCAGCTTTTCGGCTTCGAAAACTCCGAGCATGTTTGTTTTCGTGTCCACCTTTACGGAGACATTTCTTGGTGCTCCACTTTCCGCGGGAGTTGCAGTTTGGCTTTCAGGCTGATCTTCAACTTCATTCGCCGCTTGCGAGGCAGTTTCGCTGCCGGGCTTAATGTCTTTCACTGAAGCGAGCTCGAATGGCTCGACATTCGGCACCTTCAGCTGATCGCCTGCTTTCACTCCTTTTAATTTGTGCGGATTGAGTTGTTCAAGAAAGTGAATGTCGCTGTGAAATTTTTCCGCAATTGCGTCGGCAACATCACGGTACGGCAGAAATTTCAATTTTGCCTGCTCAGGCACCCCAGTCGGCAACTCTCCAACACTTTGAATGTCCGCTTCGGTAACAGTGTATGGAATGAACACCGGCTCCACACTGGCGAGATCGAGTCCGGAAACGTCAGGCGCGGCGTCTTTGTGTCGGCGGGATTGCGATGGTGTGGACTGCGGCTGTTCCCCTCGTGATTCGCGGTAAAGTGAAAGCGCCTTGCGGGTAAACTCGTTGTAACGGCCGTCGATTTTGCCCGGGCTGAAATTTGCGCGATCCAAAAAAACCTGAAGTCGCGTCGCCGCCTCGATCTCGGCCGTCTTCGGCGCATTTGTCTTTTGGGTCGCCTTCTTTCTCGCCGCTGCTGGAAGAACGCCCATTAAAACCAACAGACTGACTACTATGAAACGATTCAGAGCATTCACTCATATGCATCGTGCCGCTCAAGAGTCATGGCTGTGTTGAGCGGCCAATCTCACCGGTTCTTACGATTCAAATCCTAAGAAATGCCGAGGCGAAGCGCTGATGATTTTCGACAGCCGAACTAGATTACAGAATTTAAAGTTGTGATATATTCTGCCGATGCAAAAGCCAGAAGTCACCGCATATTTGAAAACCTATTGTGGCTGGAGCGCCGGTGTCCGCGCCGTTCTCGCCAAATACGACCTGCCCTACACCGAGAAGGACATCATTCAGAACCCGGCATTCCGCTGGGAAATGGAAAGCAAAAGTGGGCAGCCGCTTTCGCCATGTGTCGAGATCAACGGCCAGATGCTCGCCGACGTCAGTGGCGAAGATGTCGAACATTATCTCGTGGAGAACAAACTCGTGGAAGCGAGCGATGCCGCGACCGACGTTCCCACCAACGCGGCGTGTGCGAACGAGCAACACGACGGCGTGGTAAAACTAAACTTATAGACGTTGCAGGGCTTTCCTTGCAAGGTCACCGCGTCTGGCTCGGCCGACGCATTTTGATTCCCATTTGGCGCAGCGAGCGATTCGATTTTCTTTCGTGCAACGCGTGTGCGGCTAGATTATCTGCTTTCTAGCCAATGAAAGTGTTCGCTCGCGTTCGACGCCCGAAGAAAACGCGCGCAAATATCCTTTTTCGTTACGGCTGGAAAATAACGCTCCTTCTTTTGTTGGCCGGCGCTGTGTTCGCCGTTTTTCTCTTTTACGGGACGTGGGCGCAGACGTTTGACATGAAAAACGTCGGAGAAATGCCGGAGCGAAGCACCGTTTACGATGTCGATGGAAAAATTTACAGCCGCCTTGCAGGCGCAAATCGTCTCAAGGTTTCATTGAGCGAAGTCTCACCAGAATTCATCGCGGCTGTGCTGGCGCGCGAGGACGCCCGATTCTATGACCACAAAGGTATCGATTGGCGTGGAGTGCTGCGTGCGTTGAGCCGTGACGTGATCAGTATGAAGGCGAAGGAAGGCGCAAGCAGTCTTACGATGCAACTGGCGCGCAACAGCCTTCCTCTGGGTGGCCGCTCGTTTAGCCGGAAACTCTTGGAAGCAATGGTGTCGTTGCGAATCGAACGCGAGTTTACGAAGCAACAGATTCTTGAGCTATACGTTAACCGCATTTATTTCGGTACCGGTTGTTACGGAGTCGAAACTGCTTCCCAGGCTTACTTCGGCAAGAACGCTTCAAAGCTGAATCTTTCGGAAGCTGCACTGCTGGCGGGTCTCATTCGCAGCCCGAATCGTTTCTCGCCGTTGAAAAATCCGCGGGGCGCGGCAGTCCAGCGCGATGCAGTCCTGGACCGCATGGTAACGCTAAAGAAAATTACGCCATCACAGGCGGAGCAGGCCAAAAAAACAAAGATCGTCACCCATCCAAAGCGAATGCCACAGATCCAGGAGAATTATGCGATGGACGCTGTGCAACGCGCGTTAAGCCAGATCCTCACTGAAGACCAGATGGATGATGGAGGGTTTTCCATTTACACCACGCTCGATCCATCGGTACAAAATTCCGCGCAGGATGCGCTCGAGAAGCAACTCACGAAAATCGAGCATCAATCCAATTTTCATCACCCAATCAAAGCGGACTACAAACCGCCTGACAACGGGGAGGGGGATTCCGCCATGCCTTATCTGGAAGGGGCAGTGGTTACGATCGACAACTCCAGCGGCGGCATTCGTGCACTCGTCGGTGGGCGCGATTACGCGCAAAGCAAGTTCAACAGGGCGCTGACTCCTGCAAACAGGCAGGTCGGTTCAGCGTTCAAGCCCTTTGTTTATACCGTTGCTTTTAGCCACGGCTTATTGCCGAGTTCAGCAATCAGCGATGGCCCAATTCAACCCGGTGAAATCGAAGGCGCGGGAAATTGGTCGCCTGGAAATTCCGACGGCACCTACGGCGGCACCATGCTTTGCTCGTACGGGCTCATCCATTCACGCAATACCATGAGCGTGCGCGTCGGACAATTCGCCGGTCTCGACGCGGTGAAAAAGGTGGCGAACGACCTCGGCATTTCGCAAAACCTTCCCCACGGTCCGGCCATCTACATCGGTTCATTCGAGACAGACCTGAAAGATCTGACTGCCGCGTATTCTATTTTTCCCAATGCCGGACTGCGCAAGCAGGCTTACATCATTGAGCGCATCGACGATCAGCAGCACAAACCCATTTATCGGGCCGCGCACGTGTCGACACCGGCGCTGGATCCTGGCGCAGCCTGGATGACGTCGCGCTTGATGGAAGCGGTTCTAACCCAGGGGACCGCCGCCAGTGCGCGTTCACTCGGATTCAAATTACCTGCGGCAGGCAAGACCGGCACCACCAACGATTACAGGGATGCCTGGTTCCTTGGTTATACCAGCACACTAACTTGTGGCGTGTGGGTCGGGTTCGATCAACCGACAACCATTATTCCACACGGATATGGTGCTGCGCTCGCATTGCCGGTTTGGGTTCAAGTTATGAACAAAGCGGCACAACATTATCCAGCCGAACCGTTGCAGCCCACTATCCCATTGCAACACACGAGGGTTTGTTCGATTTCCAACCAACTTGCCACCACCGGCTGCATGGCGGCTGGTACTGCTTACGATCTCGATCTGCCTGTCGACAAGGTACCAACTGCTGCCTGCCAGGTGCATGGGGGTTCACAATGGCCGTTTGCACAACAGGCGCCGAACGAGCCTCAGAAGGCGCTCACATATCCGGGCCGCTTCTTTAGATCATTCAGGCGATTGTTCGGACGCTAACGGATTTCTCATCACGCCGCGCGTACGAGGAGCAGAGCTGCAGCGGCACATTCAGCGTGCATGAAGGTTTGAAAGAGCAGCAGCGTACGATACAGACGCCGCGTAAAGCGTTCGCGCGTTTACGCTGAAGATTGGACTGCTTAATGACCACGAGGCCCCTGAGGAGGAGGCTCTGGTGGTGTCGGTGTCGGTGTTTCTTTTCTTTGTGCCATTCCAACCCCTTAAACGGAAGAGGCAGCGTAGTCGAGAGATAATTTCCATCGTTTTAAAAGGCGAAGTTCGTCTGTCAACGTCAAACCTCCCGCTTACAAAGGGAGATTTGGATAGAACATCCGAGGAACTGTCGATACCGTCTCGAGTTTACGGCCGTGCCAGAATGCGCGTCTTCTGGGCACTACCCATACTTGTATTCTGATTTGCCATGTGATAAACGCCAAGACCCTGGCTCAACATGTCCGTTTTGAGTAGTTATCTTCTGGGTTTGGTAATGGCTCACTTGGCCTGGTTGTTCTTTTTTACAACCGGTCATTTGTTATGGAAAAGGCACTCCAACGATTCGAAACCTTTCGGACTTGATACGCTTGTCATTACTTCTGTTGCAGGAATGGCGCTGTCTGGATTCGGATTGTTATTGCTAGGGTTTGCGCACTTCTTCAATCAATTCGGACTCGCAGGCCTGTTACTACTCGAGGCCGCTTCCTTCTGGCTGCTGAGACGTGACAATTGGCTGTCATTAAAGTTTTGGAGGCGCATGGTTCGGGAATTCCTGAAAGGTTGGACGATTCCAGCCGTTTCCATTTACGTTCTCTTTCTGGCGCTGGCGATCCCCGCAATCCTGCCGCCCACCCGCGGCGACCCAGTAAGCTATCATTTGGCGTATGCGGCGGACTGGGCAAATGCGGGACGCATCTATGTCGATCCGTTTCTCCGTTTTCCGTACTACGCAAACAATTTCTTGTTGTTCGATACTGCGTTTTTTATTCTGAAGTTAGGCGATTATTGTCACTTCCTAACGTGGCTCTGTGGGTTGCTAACGTGTTTGGGAGTTTTGGCATTTTTCGCTTCTTCTGAGTTCCAGTCGACCAAGGACGCCCAGCCACGACGTTTGTTGCGTTTCGTGCCTCAGTTCCTCATGCCTCTGAGCCTGGCACTATCTCCGGTGTTCCTTGAATATCTGAACAGTGGGTACGTAGACGTACCTATAGGCCTTTTTATTCTTGTATCAGTGCTCTGTGTTTACAAAACATTGTCGCATCGATTCTTCGCCTGGGAATTTGCTGTAATCGCCGCTTTTTGTGTCGGGATGAAACTTACCCTGATCGGTCATCTGCCGTTTTTTGTTATTTCGCTGTTGCTCGTTACGGCGACCCGATTGCGGCGACGAGGGACCGCATTAGTTGTCTTCGCTCTCGTGGCACTCAGTTTACCATGGTACATCCGGAACCTGTTGGAAGCTCACGACCCTACTCCGCCCACGTTCAATGTGTTGTTCGACCATCCGGACCCCATTTTCACGGAAAGCGACGCCGCCTGGATCTATTTGACTGGGAAAGAGAGTGACTTGAAAAATCCAGTGCGTTTATTGTCCTTGCCTTTTCGGTACTTTCTCAGTCGGGGACAGCCGCCCTTCGGCCGTGATGGTATAAGCGCGACGATTCTGTTGCTATATGCGCCAGCGGTGGTTCTGCTCGTACTGCTATGCTCGCGAAAAGTGCGGTACGTGCCGCAAGGGTTTGTCTATTTGTCAGTTGCAGTCCTCTACCTGGCTATCCCGTGGTTTTATAACGCGGATGGAAGACATGCGCTTCACTGGTATCCAGTACTCGTCGCATGGATCGGAGTTGCTATCTCCTTTATTTCGTTACGCGCAAGTAGCCATTCGGATTTCCGAAGGGCTAGATGGATTCACATAGCCACGGCTGCATTCTGCTGTGCCC
>DASXYB010000211.1:0-4585 GCA_036502745.1 Candidatus Udaeobacter sp. | reverse complement strand
CTTTGTCGCGGAACAGCGACGTTCCCCTCAGCCACGCTGGCGATGGATCCGAGCAGGCATTATAGGTGCGGCAGCTCTGCCAGCGATAGGTTTTCTTGTCGATGCCTTCGTAGTGCGAACGCAGACGCTCGATTTTCTCCCCATTGTTCAGCACATCGTCGAGGAGACGAACCCGAACGATCGTATCTTTGTCTGGGGAAGTAGCCCGAAACTTTACAGTTTCTCTGACCGGCGGATGGCGACGCGTTTCGTGAGCTGCTCACACTTGGTCGGCGCCTATGCCAGCCGGCCTCATGAAGTGAGAGATAAAGGGCAGAGCGTGATTCCGGAAAGTTGGAAGATGTTCGAGACGGACTGGGAAGCCCACCCTCCCGTGCTCATCATCGACACGTCGACAGCGGACCCGTTCTGGGCGGTTCATCCAATGACACGATATCCCGTGCTTCGTGCGTTCCTCGGGGAATATCGCGTGGAGACGGTGATCGACGGCAAAACGATTTATCGTCGGCTTTGACACCGCAATCGAAACAGCGCGCATGACGACACAAAGGCCAGGCATCTCGGTTGTTTATCCAATGTTCAATGAAGAAGAGAACATCGAGCGCGCAGTCCATTTCGCGGAGGCTGTCCTGACAGACATGACGTCTGATTACGAGATCCTCATCGTCAACGATGCCAGCACGGACCGATCAGGGGAAATCGCAGAAGCGTTGGCGCGCTCAAACCCGTGTGTGAAGGTGTTCCATCACGAGCGGAATTTGAAGCTGGGAGGCGCGCTTCGCACTGGCTTTAGCAATGCCACGAAAGAGCTGATCTTCTATTGTGACTCGGATTTGCCAGTCGATCTCACGGAGTTGAACCGGGCTGTGCGCATCATGGAGTTTACAAGGTCTGATATCATTTCGGCCTTTCGGTTTGATCGCACCGCGGAAGGACCTCTGCGCACCGTGTATTCGGTGGTTTACAATTTGCTTATCCGTTTCCTTTTTCCTTTGCGCGTGAAGGACATCAATTTCTCCTTCAAATTGTTTAAGCGGGAAGTCTTGAACAAAGTTGCGTTGGAGTCTGAGGGTTCGTTCATCGACGCCGAACTGCTAATCAAGGGCAAGCTGCACGGATTCAAGATCGTGCAATTCGGCGTGGATTATTTTCCAAGAAATCGCGGCACCTCCACTCTGGCCAGTCCGGACGTGATCTTCAAAATGATTGGGGAACTGGTTAGGTTCCGGATGAAGATGCGACACGAAATCCGGGCGGCGGCCCGGGTCTCCGCGCCTTGAAACAGCTGATTGTTAATGCGGATGACTGGGGGCTCACGCCGGCCGTCAACCGAGGCGTCGTGCGGGCTTTTAAGGACGGAATCGTAACGAGTGCGTCGTTGCTTGTGACGGGGAGTGCATTCGAGGATGCCGTCGCGCTGGCAGGGCAAAATCCGAGACTGGATGTTGGTCTGCATCTGGCGCTGGTGGAAGAGCGAGCGATCTTGGGGCGCGATGCCTTGCCGACCTTGGTCGATGAAACAGGACGGTTTCCCCGCACCAGTGCTGAATTTATCCGACGCGCCGTTCTCGGACGCATCAGATGGCATGAGGTCGAGCGCGAGATCGCAGCGCAAATCGCACTTTTTCAGAAGACCGGACTTCGACTTTCCCATCTTAACAGCCACCAACATCTCCACATGTTCCCGCCTGTTTTCCAAATCGTTAGGCGGCTTACCCGCGGGATGGATAATGTTTGGATTCGCAATTCTGCTGGCCCCTGGCGAAAATCGCCGGATGTCCGAATGGGACGGTGGGTACAGCGGCTCGTTTTGAATCTGACCTGTCTATCCGCGCGCGCTTTGCACGGCTCGCGCTTGTCGCAAATGCCAGATGGTGTGTACGGATTCGAAGTCGGCGGCTGTTTAACTCCCCGCGCCCTCCAACAAATATTTCGGAACATTCCCGACGGCCTGTATGAGTTGATTTGCCATCCCGGCGAAGATGATGCTGATACACGGAAGCGATACAGTCATTGGGGCTATCGATGGGCTGAGGAGTTAGAGGCCCTCACCGTTCCCGAAACGCGCATGGTTCTAAAGGAGCAGGGAATCGTACTGACCTCGTTCGTGCGGGCGCTTAAAGGTGGTAGCAACTTACCTCCTAACGAATTGCGTCGGGGGTGACTAGCCCCTAAACTGAATCTTTCCGACTCAACCGCATGAAGCTCCTCGATAAAATCGGTCGCGAATTCTCCGGCTACAACTTCTTGGAATCAGCTAAGCGTCTCCGTGACCGCAAACCGCTGCAATGCAGCCTTTACGTGACGGACCAGTGCAACCTCGATTGTGCTTATTGTACTGAATACGACAATAGCCGGCCGCATCCGAGCATCGACGACTTAAAGAAATGGGTGCGGAAGATTCGCGAGCTTGGGACCATGCGTATCGCGCTCGTGGGCGGCGAACCGCTCGTTCACCCCAATATTGTCGAGCTCGTTCGCTACTGTCGTGAGCTGGGATTTGCCACCAGTCTCACCACGAACGGCTTTCTCCTTACGCGTAAGCTCGTTGCACAACTCGAAGACGCTGGCTTGCAGGTCATGCAGATTAGCGTTGATCGAATGACCCCCAGTGCAATTACAAAAAAATCTTTCAAGACAATTTTGCCGAAGCTAGATTATTTCCGAGATTCAAAAATCAGCCTGCACATCACCGGGGTGATTTGTGCCGACACGTTGCCCGAAGCACAAGCGGTGCTCGAGACTGGGCTATCCCGAGGAATTCCGACGGAGGTTCGGCTGGTGCATGCGGACCCGTTGCGGCGGTTTCGTGTGGATCGGGGGCAGCGTGAGGAGCTCGAACGGTTCATCGATTCAATGATCGAACGAAAACGCCGTGGCGAGAAGATTCACACCAGCGAGGCGATCCTTAATTATCAGCGCAGTCTGCTCCGAGGGGAGCACGTCGAATGGACGTGCGCGGCAGGCTACAAATTATTCTTCGTTTCCGCGCAGGGAAAGTTTTGGATTTGCAGCATGGTGCACACGAACAAGGACATCATGGATGTGACGCTGGACGACCTCTTCGCCAATTATAAGAAGAAATCCTGCCAGGAAGGATGCGGTGTTTACTGCGCTGTGAGTGCCTCGCTGCTGGTCGAAAAACCATTGCGTGTTCTCGGTAAGGAAATTCTCGCGCGGGCGAAGCGTGTGCCTTCGCTGTTGCGCCCTTCGTCAGGCCCGGGAATCAACAACTCGGCGCCCGAGAGCATTACAAATCCAAACGGAGCGCATGAGATGAACGGCGGCACTAACGGCGGCCCAGCCGCAGATAATCGCGTAGCTTTTGGGGAACGCGCCTAACAAAAAGCCGCCCGCCAACACCCAAACGTAAACGTTTCTACGCGCCGAGATCAGCCGGAAAGCTCGGTCGAACGGCGCAACGTCATCGAGCAGCCTGCCCGTTGCCATCTTCGCTCTTCGTTTTACAAATTCATCCATCAGGTGCGATCCAACGAGCAACGCCAGGAAGTAAAATGCGCTCCGAAGTTGGGCGCTTTGCCACAAATGAAAAGCGATCGCCGTCCACCATGAGTTCTCTATCAAATAATCGAGATGGTGTTCCCATTTGCCGCGTTCGGTTGTTTCAACTTTGACGCGCGACAGCTTTCCATCGAGTCCATCGACGATACCGAACGCGAGAGCAGCGAGGAGTCCCACCCCGACGTGGCCAAACACAAAGGCAGTAGTCGCGCCGCAACCGATGATGAATCCTGCAATCGTAACCTGGTTTGGTGTGATTCGCGTTTTGCAAAGAAGCGCGACTATCGCGGTTTCGATTGGGGCGTGGACGTAAGCGGGAAGGTCAAGTGTACCCTTTTGCGCCGCATCCAGAATAATGCGCTCTGCGAGACGACGTTCCTGTGCCCGCGGCGCTGGAAAACAGAGTGGCCGCACATGCCGGCGCATGCTGACGATATAATCGTCAACTTTCGCTGCGTCCACGATGTCGATTTCACCGGTGTCGATCTTCTGTTTGAACTCCTCAACAAACGGCGCGCTGTCGGAGCACGCCAAAAGGAAGTCCCGCGTTACTAAAGCCGGTCCGCTAGAGTTTTGGATCATGTCTTGGACGAACTGTGGCGGGTTGGAATCCACAAGTACGGTCGGAGAGTTTCTGGCTGACAAGGCGGCAAGCAAACGGCCATCGCAATAGACGTTTGCCGGGACAATCAGAAAGCGTGCAGTCTGACCTTGTTCCAAAATCCGGTGGGCCGTGACTGGTTTGCCCGCAGTTGGCACAAGTTGCGCAGTGATTTGTTCTCGAGCCCACGAGCGTTTTGGCAATTCCGCTCCAATGATTTCCGGCGTGCTGGAAAAGACAATCGCTCGGCGAAATCCCAGGCGCTGTAAAATGCGGAGCAACCGGTCAATCAGGTTGACGCCACACAATTCGGTCAACGCATCGGGCGCATCCGCGACTAAGATTGGCAGGATGTTCTCCACCCGCTGAGATTAACGATACCATGTGGATGTGCCAACTTCGGGGACAGCTTAGCTGCGCGTGTTCCGGAGTTGGCTGTCGACGATGCGGCCGTCCTTCATT
>DASXYB010000210.1:0-3245 GCA_036502745.1 Candidatus Udaeobacter sp. | reverse complement strand
TTTACTCAAACCTGAGTTCGCGCCATCTGTCACGGGGCGAACGTCTCGTTTTGGGCGTGATATGTCTCTGTTCCTTGCTCCTGTTTGTTGCTCTTCAACGCGGCCGAATATTTCTCGGAGACGAAATCGGGACGCTCAGGTATTTGAAACAAACGCCAACCTATATCCTGACGCATTTTCGCATTTGGCTGACGATGAATTATTTCATCTTGGCCGAGAAAGGAGTCGCCTCGCTTTCTGGAGCAACAGACTGGCGATTAACTATCTTACCGATAGGAGCAGCCATCGCAGTAATTCCCCTAACTGCCTCGCTGGCGCTTAAGCTGACGGGGTCGACGCGTACCGCCCTGCTCGCTGCCAGCCTCGTGGCGTTCAACCCTTATCTGGTCATGCTTGGTCCGACTATTCGCGCCTATTCACTTTTTGCCGCATTCAGTCTTCTTGCACTCAACGAATTTTTTCATTGGAGTCAGCGGCCGGGCTGGCGGAACGGCGTGCGGTGTGCTGCTGCAGTGCTCTTCTTGCTACTCACACATTTGCAAGCCATTTACGTCGTCGCCTTCCTGATGTTATTGCTGATTGTTCAAAGCCTTTCGGGTATCAGAACGTTTCTCCGGGAGTCCAGGACTCTGTTGATTCCCTTGGGCGGAGTGGCAATCATCCTGGGTCTAGCGTACTGGCGTCTCCTCCCCGAAATCGCGAGAGTTAACAAAGAATGGGGAGGCGGCTATACACCGCCAACGAGCATAGGATATATCCCACGGGTCTTTACCATCTACATGGGTAATAGTTACGCGGCCTTTTTGTCCGTTCTATTGCTCTTCGCTGGCTGTTGGTCGGCAGCACGAGACAAGCAACCGCTCCTTCTGCTGTGCGGCGCGATCGTTGTGGGCCCGATTCTCATGTCGTTGCAAGGAATTGCTATCGATGCTGGCGGGTTCGCGCGTTATCTAATCTTCACTCTGCCTCTGCTTTTGATCATTATAGCGGAGGGAATTGACTGGATCGCTAGACACATCCGGGAACGCTGGGCTGCAATTGCGGCCTGGGGTCTCACAGTCCTGATTGTTGCGTGTTGGACGCCCTGCATTCATGCGCAATTTCTCCACCAGACACGATGGCCATTCGCGGAGGTGGCCGGGTTTCTTCGTGCGCAAATGCAGAAGGACGATGTGATCGTTGCTGGATGGATGGTCAGGTTCACACTTTCGCAATTCTTCGAGCATCCTGACGATCGCATTCTGCTACCCGACAACTACATTAGCAGAGTCAGTAACAAACTTGATGCGCCTGCGTCAGGCAGGGTCTTTTACGTAACAGGGCGAACGCGCCTGCTCCCACCGTTTACACCTGCGGAGGCCGCTGATACGAATAGACGTTTTGGTCGCGATCAGATTGTGATCGGTTCCTCGGATGGTACTGGACCAGCTACTTTACGCGGTCGCGAGGCAAGTATTCAAGATTTCGGACAACTAGAAGTTACAGTTTATCGCGGCGACACCGCGCGCGCGTTGCTCCAAGAATGGCGTGAAGATCTGTTGCATCGAACGGCAGGGCACGTCTATCCATCTTTTCAGAATGATTATCAACTACTGGGGTTGCTGGAAGAACAGCTACCGTCTGGTCAGTTGGCAGATCATTGGCGCTTGCTCGCCGAACGTTGCCGCGCTGAAGATCCGGTTATGCGTGGTATCCCGCCCCATATGCTAAAGCAGGCGCGATCGGTGTCGTTTCCGTGAGTAGCTTGCCACCAAGTCCCTTGCGAGTCAGCGAATTGATTTGTCAAAACCTGCTTATGACTGGCGCTGTGACGTTGCGCGAGGCGAAGCATCTCTGTGTGGTTCGGTTAAGCATGCATCAATCGATCTGATATCCTTTGCTTCCTCACGATGACACTTCGAAGCGTCAGCGCCCAGGCATCATCTCTAACAAAAAACCTCTGAAATACTCGGTTTCGGGAATGGTCGGCAGAACGGGGTGATCCAGTGCCTGCTCAAACCCGACCAAACGGCGCGCGGAGCGACGGGCGTCCACGAGAGCATCGGAGATTGTTTCGCAAAGTGCTGCGTCATTTACGTGATGCGAGCAGGAGAACGTTGCGAGCAAACCATCTTTCGATAAGAGCTTGAACGCACGCATGTGCAGTTCCCCATAGCCGCGTAATGCGTCACGCACGCCCCCCTTCGTCCTCGTGAATGAGGGCGGATCGAGCACGATCAAATCATACTGTGCGCCGGCTTTTTCGGCTCCGCGCAGGAACTGAAATACATCCTGCTGCACCCACGCGACGTTTAGCTCATTACGCGCAGCGTTTCGTTTCGCGGCCGAGATGTTCTCTGAATTTTCTTCGACACCGGTTACTTCCGTTGCGCCGGCGCGCGCACAGCTCAACGCAAATGCGCCCTGATTTGTGAAGCAATCCAGAACGCGGCGGTCGCGAGCGTAACCCGACACGATTCCGGAATTATGCTTTTGATCGAGATACAAACCGGTTTTGTGTCCGCGCAAAAAATCGACTTCGAGCTTTACGCCTTCGACTTGGACCGCGATTTGCGATGGAGTTCCACGCAGAACGCCGCTACGTAATTCCAGTCCCTCCGCCTTGCGAACGGGCGCGTCGTTTCGCTCGACGATAGCGATATCGCCGAAGAGATCGATCATTGTAGCCACAATCAGATCCTTTCGCATATCCATCGCCAGCGTGAGCGTTTGCAGGACGAAATTGTCGCCGTAACGATCGATAATTACGCCCGGAAGACCGTCGCTTTCGCTCCATACCACGCGGCGCAGCTTTGCATCGATGTTTCGCCGGTCCCGATATTCCGAAGCTTGCTGGATGCGGCGCCGGAAAAAATCCTGATCTAGATCCTGCCTTCGTCGCGAGAAACGCCGCGCAAGGATTTGCGATTTCGAATTGTAAATCGCGCTCCCAATCAAATGGTCTTTGCCATCCTTGAGGGAAATTACATCGCCATCCGCGGGATTTCCGAAAACCTTGAGCACTTCGCTGGAAAACACCCAGTCGTGTCCGTGCAAAATTCGCGCACGGGGTTTGATGACAATTCCTGCCATGAGAATTCAACTTCTGGGGTTCAAACCACGTCCTTAGCCATGGTGGTGTTCCGCTCAGGAGCTCAGGTTAACTTTGAATACTGCGAACTCGGAATTTTCGAACACTTTTGACAGGTTGTCCGGCACCGTTGCAGGGACACCTTCTGTCTGCTTACTGATGACGACATATCGCA
>DASXYB010000209.1:0-7882 GCA_036502745.1 Candidatus Udaeobacter sp. | reverse complement strand
TTGGCCGAACTTTTCTCAATCACTTCCTTCGGCAAACGCGGGGCAGGGGGACTTTTATCCCAATCGAGAGTCTCCAGATAATCGCGCACGAATTGCTTATCGAAGCTCGGTGGACTCTGGCCGACCGTGTATTGATCCTTGGGCCAGAAGCGCGACGAATCCGGCGTCAGACATTCGTCGATCAAAAGTAAATCTTCATCGACCGTGCCGAACTCAAATTTCGTGTCTGCGACGATAATTCCACACTGGTCGGCGTGTGCGCGGCCGTGCGAATAAATGTCCAGGCTAAGCTTTTTCACGCGCTCGGCTAATTCGTCGCCGAGAATCTCGGAGCATCGTTGCATATCGATATTCTCGTCGTGACCGGTTTCGGCTTTCGTCGCGGGTGTGAAAATTGGTTCCGGCAATTGCGACGCCAGTTTGAGTCCTGCCGGCAGCTTAATGCCGCAAACGCTTTCCGATTCCTGATATTCCTTCCACCCGGAACCAGCCAGATAACCACGCACCACGCATTCCACCGGCAAAGGCTTGGTCTTCTTTACGATCATGGAACGCCCGGCTAGCTGCTCACGAAACGGCTGCAGTTCTTCGGGGAACTCGTCGAACCTTGCCGTGATAAAGTGATTCCGAATATCGTCGAATCGGTTGAACCAAAACGCGGAAATCTGATTCAGGACTGCGCCTTTGTGCGGAATGGGATCGGGAAGGATCACGTCAAAAGCGGAGATTCGATCCGTGACTACAAAGAGCAGTGTCTCGCCGAGATCGAATACTTCGCGCACTTTGCCGCTGCGCAGTTTTTTAATTCCATGAAGATCGATTGAAGATTGCGGAGATGTTTGCATATGAGAGAAAGCGAACGTTCAACGTTTGATGCCGAGCGTCTAGTAAAAATCACGTGCGACTGCAACGGCGCCTGCAAAGATCAAGAGCGCAAATCAAAAGCATGCTGCATGTCGTACACGCGGTAACCGTGAGACTCAAATGCCGGTCGATCGCGAAACTCGGCTGGCCAGACGTTGGGATCGTGTGGATGAGTCACGTACCAACGGATCCCAGTTTCGCGGACGCTACTCTGCAGATCCGGAATGTTGTTGGCCTGCTGGAGTCTTTGCAGTTTTGCTAGCTGCTCCTGGTACCCAGATTCTCGAAACACTTTGCTTTGTCTCGTCCACTCATCAACCCTTGCCCCGAACGAAGGTCGGTCGGTTAATCCTCCAAGAATAAGAAACTTGTCCAGCTGCGAGTCTTCCACAACCGCGTCGGCAGGAGGCTGGTTTCTGATGTATCGCGCACAGTCGACCAGCCCACGATCCACGGGTATGCTCGAACGCACATTGCCCACCAACCCTTTACCACGTTGTAACCCAGAGCCATAACACACTGGAACCAGTGTTAAGACGATAGCGCATACGACTACGGCTCGGGTCCATCGTTGCGTGCCATGCGCTGCGAGTATCGAAAACAAGCGGCCTGCAGCAAGCGAGCTAACCAGCCAGTAAGCCCACACAAAGGGGCGATGTATGAATTCGTGTGCGTTATCCGAGGTGCCGGTTCCACCCATGCCAAACGTCATCAACAACAGAATCGCTATCGCAGCCAGAGAGATGCCTTCCGATGCCTGCCACATTTTGCGCCGCGCAACGAAAAGCCAAACGAGTGGGGCAACGATCGCGAAGATTCCCAAAGCATTAATAAGGAGTAGCCCGATCGCCTCTGGCAGATGTAAAGGAAAAGGATGAGCAACGTTGAAAACTCGATAGCAACTTTCGATAGGTGTACCCACCGCCATCTTCGCCAGTATCTGCCAATACCAAACGCTGCCGGAGAGATCGAAGCGAACGTTTGGTCCTATGTAAAAACGATTCGCCAGCGGCAGCAGCGCCACTCCGACGGCAACGCAGCCGACAAGAATTAGCCATTGCCACCTTTTGCGCGGCGGCCACCCCACGATGGCAAAAGAAACCAGCAGGGGAAAAGCCGCAGCGAAGATCTGAATCTTGAAGAAAACAACAAGCATCCCTGTCGCAACTCCCGATGCTATCCACACGCGGCGTGCTTCGCGCACACCGTAGGCGATAAGTATCAGCGCTGTTCCAGCAACTGCTACAGCATACAAACCTCCCGGAGCGACGTGCTGCAGCCAGAAATACCCATAGGTAGGATGCGCGATGTTTAACAACGCGGTGTCGGGTACCAGGGAAGTAGCTATGAGTGCCGTAAGTCCAGCGCCTTGAGTCCACAACGCTCGAGCTAACGCATAGCTGGCCAATCCCGTGAGAAACGATCCAAACGGCGTCCAAAAACCTACAACAGTGGCGTAAGCTGGCAAAGATCCTACCTTGGCCAAACATATCGGAACGGAGTAACTCGCGTAGTGATAGAAAATTACAGGAAATCCCTTCCACTCGTAATTCCCCACTTGAGGCAATGTTTCGCCTACCAAACTGCGCGCTACAAAAGTTGCGTGGATGAAAAAATCCGACCATGGCTTGAAAACAACGATCCCGTCGAAAGGAGTTGTCGGGGAAATAAGATCTTGAGACCAACCGGTTGCTGCAACGAGAGAGACAATTACGCCTAGCAGGCCTAGAGCCGAAAGCGGATCCCGGCGATGACGCGGGAGAAGCTTCGGAATACCCGCGATTGCGGCCAGGAGCACGATCAGCAGAACCCAGAGTGAGAGGGGGACGAAAAACGTCCAACTCATCACCGCAACTGAGACAAGCGTAACACCCAGGAGGAAATCGAGCGCGAAAAAGGAAGGAAAACGCAAACCGGCTGTGACGATCGCGCCGGCTCTAAGCAGAACCCACGGTAGCGCGAACAGAAAAACTACAGAACCGAAGTTAAGGCTCTTACTCGCAACTGTTATCCAAGCGATGAAGAAGATGGATGTAACAAGGCATGCTACTAACCCGTAGCGGTCTAAGCCGCGTGCAGGTTGCTGCTTTTGCTTGTCCGTGCTTGCCAACTGTTGAATCTGACTCATCGAACCCGTTCAAGCATCGCCTGTTTAGCAGCGAAACGCCTGCACGGCCTCGATTACCTGACTCTGCTCTGAGCTGCTCATTCCCGTGAAAAACGGTAGGCGCAAAAGCCGATCGGATAAATCTTCGGTGACCGGAAAATCTTTCTGGCGTCCACCGAAACGCATGCCCATTGGCGATAGATGCAGCGGCAGATAATGGAAAACAGCGAGAATTCCAAATCCTGCGAGATGCGAGATCAACGCCTCCCTGCTCTCGAGTGAAGGCGTGATGACATAAAACATGTGGTAAGTCTGTTCGCATTCAGGCGGGACAATCGGCAGTCGAACGCCGTTTGCTTCCGCCCAGGAAGCCAGCTCGCGCGCGTACGTCTCCCAGATTTGTTGTCGCTTCGATTGAATGTGATCGCGGTGTTCTAGTTGTGCGCGAAGGAACGCGGCCAGCAGGTCCGAGGGCAGGTAGCTCGAGCCGATATCTACCCACGTATACTTGTCCACCTCGCCACGGAAAAATCGGCTTCGATCGGTTCCCTTTTCCCGAAGAATTTCGGCGCGCTCGTTAAACTTCGCATCATTAATCAGCAGCGCGCCACCTTCTCCGCACGAGAAATTTTTGGTCTCGTGGAAGCTTAGCGTCGCAAGTTCACCGAAAGTGCCGAGATAGCGGCCGCGGTATTTTCCATAAAGGCCATGCGCGTTATCTTCGACCACTCCGATTCCATACCGACGCGCGATCGGCGTTATCGTATCCATTTCGCTTCCGACGCCCGCGTAATGCACCAGGAAAATGGCTTTGGTACATTCGGTAATACGGAGGTCGATTTGGGTGTCATCAATGTTAAGCGTGTCCGCGCGAACATCGACAAAGACAGGTTTAGCGCCGCGCAAGACAAATGCATTTAGCGCAGAAGGAAAAGTGAAGGCGGGAACAATTACTTCATCTCCAGGGCCAAGGTTTAGGAGCAGCGCAGCCATTTCCAAAGCGTGCGTGCACGAGGTCGTGAGAAGCGCCTTTTGAACGCCAAGCGAGCGTTCGAGAAGGCGGTGGCACTCTGCCGTGAAGGGTCCGTCACCGGAAAACTTCGGCGCCGCGATCGCGGTCCGGACATAATCAAGTTCGTTGCCGGTGGCGAACGGACGATTGAAAGGGATTTGGATCACGACGGGCTCAAAGGTCTTCGACCGATCAACAAAAGCGATCCTCCCACGGGGAAAGAAACACCTTTTTCTATCAGCAACCGCTCGAGTTTTAAAATGCTCTCCAAAATTTTGTTAACCGGTTGGCTGATTTCAAGTTCGCGCCAGCGTTGCAAATCCTCCCCGCGTTTTTGTCGCATACGCGACCAAACCATAAGCGGAAACAACAGCGAATTGAAAGAAGTGATTCGCTCGATTTGGAACCCGGCGCTCTCGACTTTTCGGCGCAATTCAGCGCGGCTGTAACGACGTTGATGCATTGCGTGTTCGTCGCTCGCGCTCCACAGATAACGCTGTTGCGGCACGGTTACCAGCAAGCCGCCGCCTGGCCTTGCGGTATTGAACATTTCTTTCAATGCCGTGCTGTCCTCGACGAGGTGCTCCAGCACATCGAATGCTCCAACGACATCAAATTCACCATCAAAAGGAATTGCTCGGGCATCGATCTGATATAACTCCACGCCTGGTAACCGTGCTTTGGCAAATGCGAGTCCATCTGTGAAAATGTCGCTGCCCACGAGCCGTGTCCCCGGAAACGTTTCGCGAATTCCTGTAAGCACGAAGCCGGTGCCGCAGCCAACCTCAAAAAAACTTTTGGCACTCGGAAAATAATTGCCGAGCGCCCACTGAATGAGCTCATTGCGCACGCGAAACCAAAAGTGTGCTTGCTCAATCGCGGCAAGCCGTGGGAAATATTCTGGCTTAAAGCCGCCCGTTGCCGCGTCCTCAGCAAATTGAACCATTTCATCGCGCAAAGTTGGACGAAAGCTGCACCTGGGGCAGATCCAATCGTCGCTTTGAAAGCGAGCTTCGCATGCGAGGCAGCGTTTCATTTTCGCTTAGCGCTACATCACTTCTCGCATTCAAGAACGATAGTCACGTACGGGATTCGCAGTGGGTTTGTGTTCACCCATGCATCCACTTTGTTAAAGATCTTGGCAGCAAGCTGGCGGTACTGCTCTTCCGTTCGAATGCTGCGGCCCCGGTCGACTGACATGATATATTTGGAAACCGCACCCTGATCCGGGATCCAACACGCTTCATGACAGATCAATCGGCCTTTCGCACGCAATGCGTCATCCGCAAATCGAAGACAATGCGTTGCCTCTTGGTCATCGAGGTGATGTAGAAGCCCGAACGCCATCACTATGTCGGCGTCTTTAAATCGCGGATCGCCTGCGAATGATTGCGTGTCGCCAATTAAGAAAGTTCCTTTGTCGCCGTAAGCTCGCCTGGCAAACGCAACGTAATCTGCATTGATGTCGATCCCAATGTATTCGACATCGGGAAGATAGCGGAGCACTTCCGCCGACCCGCAGCCGATATCGACCACTTTATCGCCAGGTTTCGCTCGAACATGATTCTGAACGAGGCTGCGGCGAAGTACATTTCCACCTACGACAGTTGAAAATAGATTGTAGATCGATGGGACTTTCAGCCAGCGCAGCAATCCAGAATCACTTTGCATGTTCGGTTTGGTAAGGCTGGCTTAGCGGTAGCCTAAGTGCACATTCCGTTTCGAGAGGCTTCGCACCGGCGCGCGATTACGCGTTGAGCCATTTATGAAAAGAGTGCCTGGCGCCGGAAATTCTCCAACCAAGTTTTTGCAGCGTGTGCTGCACTGGATAATTACAGACGTGTACCGGCCCAATTAAATATTGTGCGTAATCTCGGGCGATGCCCATCCCATCGAACATCAAAGCCGTCCACAAACCGCGGCCGAGAAATTCCGGGTCAATCGCCGCCAAATCGTAATGGGCGACACGAAGCGAATTCCTCGCCTCAATTTCCAACGGCTTTCTCCACAGGCCGTAGCCCACGATCCTCCCGCCCACCTCTGCAACCAAAATCCAATCCGCCCAGCCCTGAAACGCAGAACGAACCCATTGAGCATAAATTTTCGTGGCTGTGCCTGGCGGCATTCGCGAATCCGCATGGTACCGCCCGAAATACCCAGCAAACGCTTTCTCGTTAATCGCCATGAGCGCTGGCAGGTCCGCCGGCTCCGCCTGACGAGTCTTCAACTGTTTGTCTCGTCTCGGAGGATTGATTTCTTCGAGAGGCGTGCGGGAAAAATCGAAAACGAAATCCAGCAACGTGTCCATGAGCAGAAACTCGCGCTGTTCTAACGCGTGGATCGCCGGCAAGTCGGTGGAATGAACCTTGCAAACCACGCATTGCGTTGCGCGATCGGCGAGAGTTCGGGTAAGCTCGTCGAGTAACTCCTGCAGGATTTCCGTTGCCGAATCATCACCAGCCGCGACACCTATGTGCTCCACCGTACCCACCCGCCGCCCGGTGATTTCGCTGTCCCATGGGGAATCATTGTAGACGATGAATCCTTTGATGCTTCCCGAGGCGACCCACTGAAACGCGATCGACGATTCCTTCGTTAAACTCTGAGTGATCTCATCGAGCCAATACGCCTGACGCTGCTCGGGATTCAAATGATGCAAATGAGCAAGAGGAACGCGAGCAAACCGCGGTAACGCGACGCGCAGTTCATGGATCGCCGCCAAATTCAGTCGGGCGATCATTATAGCCTCTGCGTCTTTGAATTTTCCGCTGCAGCAGTATCACGAATGGCATATGGCGGTTGATTCATCGTCCGAAAATGCATGCGGGCGAGGTATTCTCCTATCACCCCCAATGCGAAAAGCTGCGCGCCGGAAAAGATGGCAATGATCGATGCGAGAAACGGAAATCCCGGCACACTTCCCTCGAGGCAGTAACGGACGACGACATAAAGAAAAACCGCAATTCCAAGTAACGTGCAGCTAAACCCAATCAGGCTCGCAAGCTGCAACGGCAAAGTGCTAAAGCCGGTCATCATGTCGAGTGCATGGCGTAGCAGCCTCTTAAATGTGTAAGTTGAAGGTCCAGAGCGACGTGGCTGGAAATCTACAGTTATCGCGCCGATGCGAGTCGTTGCCCAGGTAAGCAGCACATCGATAGAAACAAAGGGAGATTGATACTCGGCAAATGCGTCGCGCAACCGGGTGCGGAATACGCGGAAAGCGCTAACGTTTTTCGCCAGTTCCCTTCCAATGGCCATACTCAGAGCCAGTCGCGTGATTCGAGACGCGAGAACGCGAAAGAAGCCATGCTGTTCTGCTTTAGGCGTGCCATAAACGACGTCGAATCCCTGGTCCAGTTGTTCGATCAGTCGCGGAATTTCTTCGGGCGGATGTTGCAGATCGTCATCCATCGTAACAATCACATCGTATTGCGCTGCCCGAGTGCCGCAGAGCAGCGCATTATGCTGGCCATAGTTGCGCATCAGATTCAATCCGCGCACCGTCGACGAGCGCGAACACAGTTCAGAAATTATCTCCCAGCTTCGGTCGCGGCTATCGTCATTAACCAGGATGATCTCATACTGCCTCGCGAGCCGCGGCAACACTTCACCTAGACGTCGACACAACTCAGCTATGGAAGCCTCACCATTGTAAACTGGCGTGACTACGGAAATCGAACGCCGGCCGGGAGATTGCAACGCTGAGTCCATGTTCAGCAAAGCCTCCGATGGTATGAGACAACCGGCAGTTCGTCAAAGGAACGCTGGTGATATCGCCATTTTGCCTTGCCTGCCGCTATGCCAGATGACCTAGTCTCTTCGCGTTCGCGCTCGATGTGGTCGGTCATGCAACTGTTTTTTGGCACCTGCCTCTTTTTTATCGCCGTGGTTTTGCTGGC
>DASXYB010000208.1:0-8163 GCA_036502745.1 Candidatus Udaeobacter sp. | reverse complement strand
CAACGGTTTCGTCACATCGCGCAGGGCCGTCGCTGCGGCATCTTGCATCGCGACTTTTGCCACGCGCGTGCTCTGGTGCACCTGCACAGCCAGATACAGCACGGACAAAACGACAGCTAGCGAGCCGATCAATTGCGAGATGGCGCTAATCGCATCCCAGTTCATCGGCCGGATTGTACCATGAAATCGCCGTTCGTTTGAATGTCATTGTGGGCGCGACGAAGAAGTTAGGCTGCGTCAGTTTCTAAAGGTGCAGGCGATGGCATCAACAAAGGCAAAAATTCCGACGGCATGAAGCCCGCCCACATCGTAATCGGGACCGAACTGCTGAAGGACTAACAGCGAGAACGCCGCAAAGGTAACTGGAATTCGCAAAAGTATAACTGTGCCGACGTAGGGGATCGCAGCGATACAACAAGTCGCGCACGTTACTACGCAACTAATCATAGCCGCCGCGACTGCTAAAGCAGGAGGAATAAAACATAAAGCAGGATCGGCCCGGGATGGGAGCGTACCGGATCCACGGCTTGAGCAAACGCGAGCCGCGCGCGACAGCGCTGCCGATACATGATGGGAACATCAGTTGAGTGATCAGAGCCCAGACGAAAGCAAGGCAGACCGCAACAAATGCGAAGAGCGACAGGCCAATCCAAAATGTGAGACCAGGTTGCGCCTGATCGCCCCGTGGAATGAACGGCACGATGAATGCCAGACCTGCAATGACGATCACAGCGATGAGCACAGGCAATCGCAAGCAGTGAGAATAGAAAGAAGTTGTTTTCTTCTGCGCGAAATTCTTTCCACGGCTCGGCTATCGCGGCGCAATTGCGAACGACACAGTCAACAAACATGAATCGTCCGCGCGCGCGTAGCCACGCAAAAAGGACGATCAGCAGAAGGACCACGCAAATCAGAATGCAAACACCTGTGATGAGGGCCGACTGTGGAATCTGGCCGATCCTTTCGTTGAACTTCTGTGCGACTTCCCGTCGGTTGTTCGGAGAATTGAAATCGCCGATTCCGGCACCACCCGCACCAAAGTTTGCGAGCCATGCGGCGAAGCCGATGACGAGCCACTTTCTAAATTCGAACGGCTGAAACAGCATCTTCTTCATCAACTCGAACGCTTCGCCGAATGGCTTGAAGATTTCGATTTTTGATCCGCTTTCGTTCATATCGGATTGGGCGCCAATCGGTGGCGATTGTAGGGCAACCGCATCGGTTGCCAAACAAAACGAGCAGTAACCGTAGCGGGTGCATACAGCTTCGGTCGCGACGACGCATGCTGTAGCGTCGGCGCTCCCCAGCGGATGGGAACGTGTGGCAGGAGACGGCTGAGGACAGCATACGCTACAGCATCCGCGTTTGTTTAGTACACGATGCGCACGATCTTGATTATCGATGTCAAATTTTAAACGCCGCTATCCGATTGGTGCCGAATTGATCGATGAAAACTGGACGCATTTTCGCGTTTGGGCGCCGAAAGCGCGGGAAGTTGATCTGGTGTTGGAAGATGCTGCGGAAGCGAAACCAAAGTTCTGCCCCCTGACAGCCGAATCAGACGGATATTTCTCAGTCGCAGCCAACACGGGTTCCGGGGCGCGCTACCGTTTTCGGTTGAATGGCGCGGAGAATTTTTATCCCGATCCGGCGTCGCGTTTTCAACCAGACGGGCCGCACGGAGGCTCGTGCATTGTGGATCCAACAAAATTCCGATGGAGCGATGCCGACTGGCCGGGACTGAAACTCAAAGGCCAGATCTTTTATGAGATGCACATCGGCACGTTTACCACGGAAGGAACGTGGTGCGCTGCTGTCGAACAGTTACCCGAGTTGGCGCACATCGGATTCACGGTGATCGAAATGATGCCAGTCGCGGAGTTCCCCGGCAGGTTTGGCTGGGGCTACGACGGCGTCGATCTGTTCGCGCCTTCACATTTGTACGGAACGCCGGACAATTTGCGCGCTTTTATTGACCGTGCACACTCGTTAGGGCTCGGCGTAATTCTCGACGTTGTTTATAACCACTTCGGGCCGGACGGAAATTATCTGGGCGTTTACTCCGACGATTATCTGCTCACGGTGAAAGGGCACGAATGGGGCGACGTCATCAATTTCGACGGCCCAAATTCAGGACCAGTTCGCGAATTTTTCATAGCAAACGCCCGTTATTGGATTGAAGAATTTCATTTCGACGGTTTCCGTTTCGATGCAACTCATGCCATTCGCGATCAATCCAAGGAACACATCATTGCCGCAGTGGGTCGCGCCGCGCGCGAGGCGGCGGGTTCGCGTTCCGTCGTTCTCATCGCCGAGAACGATCTGCAGGAAGCCAAAATAACACGATCGCAGGATAAAGGCGGCGATGGTTTGGATGGCATGTGGAATGACGATTTTCATCACAGCGCCATTGTCGCCTTGACCGGTCAAGACATCGGATACTTCAGCGATTACTCGGGCAGACCGCAGGAATTTATTTCCGCGGCTAAATACGGTTTTCTTTATCAGGGGCAGACGCTTTCGTGGCGGAAAGTGTTGCGTGGCACACCGACGTTCGGCATTCCCGCAGAAGCGTTCGTGTGTTTCATCGAAAACCACGATCAAATCGCGAACACTGGCGCGGGTGAGCGGCCCCGCTTTCAAACTTCCGCCGGACGGTACCGCGCAATCACCGCACTTCTTCTGCTCGGACCGTGGACACCATTGCTGTTTCAGGGACAGGAATTCGGGGCCTCCAGTCCTTTTCTATTTTTTGGGGACGTCGGCGATGCAGCCGTCCGCGATGCAATTCGCAAAGGTCGCGCTGAATTGCTGGCGCCATTTTTTGCGGTTACCGAGGGTAAGGCATTGAGGAGTTTACTTGCGCCTGATGAGCCTGAGGCGTTTTCACAATGCAAACTCGATTTTTCAGAGCGCGAAAAGAATCGCGAGCTTTACAATCTTCATGTCGATCTTCTGAGATTGCGCCGCGACGATTCGCGATTTCGGCAGCAAGAATCGAACGCTATCGACGGCGCGGTGCTGGGTCCGACGAGTTTCGTACTTCGATATTTTTCGGAAGCCAACGACGATCGCCTGCTATTGGTAAATCTTGGGCAAAGCCATGTTTTGCATCCTGCGTCGGAGCCTTTACTCGCACCTCCGGCCCGTTGCAGATGGGAAACGCTTTGGACGAGCGCTTCCAAGAGTTACGGAGGAGAAGGCACCGTTACAACCGCAACCTCGGAGCAATGGATCTTGCCGGCTGAATCGACGGTGGCATTACAACCGATGTGCAAGGAGTGACAGCTTCCCCCGTCGTCATTTTCCCTCGACGGCCGAAAAGTCGTCGTATTTTGAAACGAGTTTGCACGCTCCGCAATCACATCGCATAACTTTCGCTGATGAAAGTCGTTGTCTTGAATCTTCTTTGCGTGTTCTCAGTCGCCGCATTGGCACAGGAGGTAACGACACCGGCACCGAGCATCACACCGCCACCGAGAGTTTATCCTGTCGCGCTGCCGAATTACGACGAGGAGACTGCCACACGGCTGCAGATTTTCCTGGACAATAATGATTTCGCACCGGGAAAGATCGACGGAAGAATGGGCGAATTTTTCCGGAAAGCGCTCATCTCATACAAACACGCGCAAGCAATGCCGAAGACCGGCGCCGTCGATCAGTGGATGCTCGATCAGGTGCCGGTCACTTACACCACTTACACGATCAGAGAAGAAGACCTGAAACAGATCGGGAATGTTCCGGGCACTCACGCCGAGCAGGCAAAGTTGAAATGGATGCCTTACAACTCGCTGCTCGAATTCGTGGCCGAGCGGTTTCATTCCGCTGAGGCTTACATTCAGAAACTAAATCCGGGCAAAGACTGGGAGCATCTTCAACCGCGCGAAACTCTCAAGGTGCCGAATGTTTTGCCGTTTGAAGTCGAGAAATTCACCGAAGGAAAAGTTCCTGAAAATCAGGCGTTCGCTTCGCGCAAAATTTTTGTCGATACACAGGAGCATTTACTCGAAGTGTTCGACCACGATCAGCTCGTCTGCGTATTCCCGATCACGCCCGGATCTAAAACTCTGCCCGCGCCGGTCGGCACATGGAAAATTCTCGGTGCTACCGTCTTCCCTTGGTTCCGCTACGACGAAGGGATGCTGAACTACGGCGTGCGCACTGAGAACTATTACAATCTGCCGCCGGGCCCGAACAATTTGGTAGGCGTCTTATGGATGGGCTTGAACAAACCAGGGATTGGTATTCACGGCACGAATAATCCTGAGACAATTGGCCGCGCTGCGAGCCACGGCTGTATTCGCCTCGCCAATTGGGACGCCGCACGCGTGAAAGATCTCGTCAGCGTGGGAAATACCGTAATTATTTTTTAGATGGAACGCGTTGTCCTCAACGCGTTGGCAATGGAGATGGCCCGCCCTCGGGCCGTTGCTTGGCGGCGCGATGGCGCGCCGGCTCCACGTCGTCTTCGGAGAAGCCGATCCACCTTAGCGTATCCACCCGCAAACATCCTTGCCCGCGCCACAAACGAATCATAAGTTGTATTCGCCCAACGAGGAGGCGCCGAATGAAATCTGAAAGCGGTATCAGCTATGACAACGCGGCCGTCGCAAGTTGCCCCAAACATTTGCTCCAATTCGCGGTCGATCAGCGATACGACGATTACACTTCGGTCGATCACGCAGTCTGGCGATTCATCATGCGCCAGAACATGTTTTTCCTGAAGGAGTACGCGCACAAAGTTTATTTCCAAGGACTCCTCAACACCGGCATCTCGTTTGATCGCATCCCGCGCATTCAGGAGATGAACGATATTCTGGCGAAGATCGGCTGGGGCGCGGTGGCGGTGGACGGATTTATTCCGCCGGCCGCGTTCATGGAATTCCAGGCTTACAAAGTGCTGGTCATCGCGTGCGACATGCGCCAAATCCACCACATCGAATACACCCCTGCGCCCGACATCGTACATGAGGCGGCCGGGCACGCGCCAATCATCGTCGATCGCGAATACTCGGAATATTTGCAGCGGTTTGGAGAAGTCGGCGCCAAAGCGATGTCGTCGAAAAAAGATTTCGAGCTGTATCAAGCGATTCGACATTTATCGATCTTAAAAGAAAGACCGAGCGCCGATCCGAAAGAAGTCGATGAAACAACCAAATTAGTTGAGCATCGGCAGAAAACTTTGGGACAGCCTTCTGAAATGGCGCTGCTGTCGCGCTTGCATTGGTGGACTGTCGAATACGGCCTCATCGGTACACTTGAAAACCCGAAGATTTACGGTGCAGGGCTGCTTTCATCGATTGGTGAATCGGTCTCATGCCTCGAGCCGGAGGTGAAAAAGATCCCCTACTCCATCGATGCGATGAATACGGCGTTCGACATCACAACTCGCCAGCCGCAGTTGTTCGTTTGTCGCGATTTTCAGGACCTAAAGGAAGTGCTCGAAGAATTTGCGAGCATGATGGCATTCAAAATTGGTGGAATCGAAGGCATCAACAAAGCCATCGAATGCGAGAACGCTGCCACCTGTGAGTATTCGTCCGGCTTGCAAGTCAGCGGTATTTTTACCGAGGTCATCGTAGACGAAAACAATTCGCCAATTTACCTGCGGACCATGGGCAAGACTGCGCTCGCGTTCCGCGACAAGGAACTGGACGGGCACGGCGTTGATTACCACAAGGATGGATTCGGTTCGCCGGTCGGGAACTGGAAGCAGACGTCAGCATCGCCAGAGCTGCTCACAAACGACCAATTGCATGCGCTCGGAATCGTAGAAGGCAGGAAGGCAAAGATTGAATTCATCAGCGGGATCGAAGTATCAGGAAAAGTCGAAAACATTCTGCGTCGCGATGGGAAATTACTGCTAATCACATTCTCAAACTGCACAGCCAAATACGCCGATCGCGTTTTGTTTAATCCCGATTGGGGGATGTACGACATGGCTGTTGGCGAGCGCATCAGTTCTGTGTTTAACGGAGCTGCAGACAAAGACGCGTACAATCAAGTGGCGGTCGTTACCAAAGAGCGGACAATCAAAGTCCCATCAGATGCAAAACGAAAGCGTCTTGAAAATCTCTATGCGCAGGTGCGAAAAATTCGCGAAAGCCAGGCCGGCTACGAACGACTCGGCGAGATTTGGGAAACACAACAGGCCGAGCATCCTGAAGACTGGCTATTGTCGATGGAAATTTTCGAGATCCTGGACGCAACAGATCAACAGCCCGAGTTGAAAACAAAAATCGAAACGTTCCTTAAGGAAAACAAGGCGAAGACGAAAGATCTTTCGACCCTGATCAGCTGGGGATTCAGGTTAGTCGACTACCACAAGAGAGCCGAATATCAGACGGCGTTATAAGCCTTGCCCAAGTGACTAGCCGCTTCTGTGTGCGAAGCGCGGGAGAACTTCTTCCGAGTGTTTACGATGCCACGCTTACGACGGCGGCTACAGTGTTTTGTTATTCCCAGCGAAAGCGACGAATGCTGCGATGCAAGATTCTTCGACTCCCGGTTTGCTTCGCTCAGAATGACCCGCTAAAAACGTTCGTCTTTGAAGTGCCGTTGGCCCTTTTGTGCCTTTGCGTATTCGTCCTTGCTCAAAATATTTTCATCAAGCTGCATGTCTGTTCGAAGAAAATTTTGAAACCATGTCTCGATGCGTTGTCGATCCTTCAGCACTTCCTCGCTGATGTAATTCGCATCGATGTTGATGCAAATCGCGCCAACAATTCCGAACTCCTTTCGTTTGATCGGAATCGTGGTGCATTTGAACTTTCGGGCGCCGATGTTCAGTTCGTAGTTCAGCTTGTCCTCGTTCAGGAGTTGGCGACGTTTCAGATCGATCAGCAGATTTGTTGTGCCATCGCGTAAGTTCCGGCCCGTGACGTTGTTTTCGAGCGTGATAAGCGAGTGCGCTGGATCAGCAAGATTGTGAAGCAGGATCTCGATTCCGGTGTTTGGAAACGATTTTCCGATCAGCCGCACAATTCGCTCGTAATTCTCCAGGAACTCGTGTGTGTCGTCGGTGACTCTTTTGCCGTCATATTTCTCAAATAGCTGCGCATAAACCTTCTGCTCTACTGGCTCGAGTTGCGCTCGCACATTGTTTTGCTCGCCGATGAAGATGAGTTGTCGCGCCGCTGTATGATCTTCGTTCTTTAGAAAGTAATGCATCCCCAGCCGGAAATCTTTCAAGCTGAACTCGCCGAAGTTCTCCCGAGTGACGGTGAACGGATAGAAGTCGTACTCTTCAAGATTTCGCCCAAACTTTCGGCGCTGCTCCTTGTATTTGCCCCATAGAAACCCGAGCCCCAGAAAGAGCAACGATACGATGATTGAGGCAACGACATTGATCGTAAGCTCGCTCTGCAAGGCATTAATCATAACTGCGCCTCAATTATCCAGACGCGCCAAATATATGATACTCTGCGATTGAAAGCATGCGGAGACGCATTGCACGCCGAAACGACTTCGTGCGAAATTTCCAGCGCGCCTATTTGTTTCGCGAAGCTCTTGGAGCGCATCCTCGCGTCACGTTGAGCCGCATCACAGATTTCCGACCAGGCTCGAAAGCGTGATATTTTCCACCAGGGTGTCCGTCGGCCGCGCCAAGGCGAATGCCACCGCGTCGGCCACCTCCGTTGCGCTCATCATTCGTTCGCGCGGCCACTTCCCTTCGACCTGACTCCAGATGTCGGTGTCAGTTGCGGCGGGATAAACGTTGATCACACGCACTTTGCGATCACGCAATTCCTCGCGCACGCAACGCGTGAAACCTTCCAGCGCAAACTTGCTCATGCAATAGGCGCTCCAGTTTGGGAAGGCAGTTTTCGCGGCGACGGAAAGAATGTTGACGACACTCGAACCCGGCGACATCCGAGGCGCGAAGCGCTGCGTTAACAGGAACGGCGCAGTAATATTCACACCTACAGTTTGGTCCCATTCGATCGAGGTGATCTCGGTGAATGGTTTCACTATCGCAATGCCTGCGTTATTCACGAGCAAATCCATCGGCTCCCGGCCCACTTCGGCGACGAGATCGGAAACGCCGCGCGCCGTCGCGAGGTCGTGAATCAGCGGCGTCACCTTCGCACATTGCGGCTCGACAACTTTGCGCGTTTGCGCGAGTGCCACCGTGTCGCGTCCGTGCAAGAGCAGTTCCACATC
>DASXYB010000207.1:0-1522 GCA_036502745.1 Candidatus Udaeobacter sp. | reverse complement strand
CAAAATATCCCGCCAATGTTTATCACGGTGTTTCACAAAACACCGTCGGCGCAAGCCGCTGGACGCACCTCTACGAAGTCGAAACGCCGTTCGCGCCTCGCCGGCGTCGGCGCAGAGCGTTCGGCATGACGGAAAAACCGACGCGGATCGAAAAAGATTCGATGGGCCAGATGACTGTGCCCGTGGACGCTCTTCATGGCGCCTCCACACATCGCGCGGTTCTCAATTTCCCGGTAAGCGGTTACCGGTTTCCGCGGCCATTCATTCGCGCGTTAGGTTTGATCAAGTGGGCGGCGGCGAAGGCAAACCAGGAATTAGGTTTCCTCAACGAAGATCGAGCAGCGGCGATCGCACAGGCGGCCGAAGAAGTTGCCGAAGGAAAACTCGACGATCATTTTCCGCTCGATATTTTTCAGACCGGCTCAGGCACGAGCACCAACACCAACGCGAATGAAGTAATCGCGAACCGAGCGGCGCAAGCGTCAGGGAAGTCGATCGGATCGCACGATCCCGTTCATCCCAACGATCACGTCAACATGGGGCAATCGAGCAATGACGTGATTCCCACGGCGATTCACATCAGCGCCGCTGAACAATTGAAGAACGAGTTGGTGCCTGCCCTCGACAAATTGCATGGCGCGCTCGAAGCGAAGGCCAAAGAATTCTGGCACGTCATGAAGATTGGGCGCACGCACTTGATGGACGCGACGCCAGTGCGACTTGGACAGGAATTCTCCGGCTATGCGCAGCAGGCCGCGTATGCGAAGCAGCGCGCCGAGAAAGCGATCGAAGCTTTGCGCGAAGTTGCGCTTGGCGGGACCGCGGTCGGCACTGGTCTGAATCGGCATATCGATTTTCCAAAAAAAGTACTGGAACACATCAAGCAGCGCACTGGAATCGCGTTCTACGAAGCGAAAAATCATTTCGAAGCGCAAGGCGGCAAGGACGCAGTTGTCGAGGCGAGCGGCCACTTAAAAACCATCGCCGTATCTCTCTTCAAAATTACGAACGACATTCGCTGGCTCAGCAGTGGGCCGCGATGCGGCATCGGCGAAATTCAACTGCCTGCGACGCAACCGGGCAGCTCGATCATGCCGGGGAAAGTAAACCCAGTGATGGCTGAATCGCTCATGATGGTGTGCGCACAAGTGATCGGCAACGACGCGACAATCACGTGGGCGGGGGCGAACGGAAATTTCGAGCTGAATGTAATGATGCCGGTGATGGCGCACGACATTCTTGAATCGATCCGGTTACTGGCGAACGTGGTGGATATCTTCACTGAGAAATGCGTCCAAGGCATCGTCGCGAACGAGGAACGTTGTCGCGAACTAGTGGAACTTTCGATGGCCATGGTGACCAGCCTCTCCCCAAAAATCGGTTACGATCGCGCGGCGGAAATTGCGAAGGAGAGCGCCAAGACCGGACGAACCGTCCGCGAGATTGCGCGAGAGAAACAGATCTTGCCCAAAGACGAACTCGAGCGCGCTTTGGATCCCCTCAAAATGACCGAGCCGGGCGG
>DASXYB010000206.1:0-3221 GCA_036502745.1 Candidatus Udaeobacter sp. | reverse complement strand
TGCCGACTTACGATGTGTTCGACGAGGAGCGATACTTTCAACCGGCCGAGCATGTCGAGCCGTTTGTTGTTCACGGGAAAAAAATCGGCGTAACAATTTGCGAGGACATCTGGACGGAACACTACCTGCCGCGACCGCTCTACGATTGCGAACCGGTGCGCAGCCTGGTGGAACAAGGCGCGCAGATCATCGTCAATCTAAGTTCGTCGCCGTTCAGCTTGCATAAGCCGGCGATCCGTTACGAAATGGTTGCAGGTCTCGCACGCGCTTATCAACGCCCGATCAGCTATTGCAATCTGATCGGCGGCAACGACCAAATCATCTTCGACGGTAATTCCTTTGCGGTGAATTCAGCAGGGAATGTGATCGCGCAGCTCGCTCCGTTTGGTGAGGAGGAACGGGTGGTCGACACAGATTCAACTTCGGCAATCAAATTCCACGAAGGGAAAACACCGGAGCAGATTTTTGCCGCGCTCTCTCTCGGGCTCCGCGATTACTGCCGCAAATGCAACTTCCACTCGGTCGTAATGGGTTTGAGCGGCGGAGTGGATTCCGCTGTTACAGCGGTCATTGCAGCTGACGCGTTGGGCGCGGAGAACGTAACCGGGGTTTCGATGCCGAGCCCGTACTCGTCGCGCGGCAGCATCGACGACGCGCAAGGTCTCGCTCATAGCCTCGGAATAAAATTTCTCGAGATTCCGATTAGCGACGCGTTTCAGGTTTTCAAGGCTCAGTTCAAGGAAATTTTCAAAGGCCTGCCCGAAGACGAGACAGAAGAAAACATGCAGCCGCGTCTGCGCGCCATGATCCTGATGGCGCTTTCGAATAAGTTCGGTCATCTGGTTTTGTCCACTGGTAACAAGAGCGAACTTGCGGTCGGTTACTGCACGCTTTACGGCGACATGGCGGGCGGGTTGGCAGTCATCAGCGACGTGCCGAAGACGAACATTTACGAACTGGCCCGGTGGATCAATCGGGAGCGCGAGGTCATACCAAAATCTACAATCGAAAAACCGCCCAGCGCTGAGTTAAAGCCCAATCAAAAAGATCAGGACACACTTCCGCCGTATGAAATTCTCGACGAAATCTTACAGCTTTACGTCGAAGAAAACCTCAGCGCGCGCGACATCATCTCCCGCGGCTTTGACGAGAAAACGGTCCGCTGGGTGCAGCGGCGGGTTGATCTCAACGAATACAAACGTGAACAAGCTGCGCCCGGCCTAAAAGTCACCAGTCGCGCCTTCGGCATCGGCCGCAAAATGCCCATCGCGCAAAAGTACGTCGATTAACAGGGTTACAGCTCCACCCGCCTTATTTTTTGGACTGGGTCCAATACGCCGATGATTTTCGGCTTGAGCAGACGGTTTAGAATGTATCTGGTCCCGCTCGGCCACGTACCAAACGGCGGGAATCAATCGTGAACACCAGCGGCTGCTGAATTCGAAGTAACGGTATGGGTCAGTTGTGTCAGCTACTTCCTTCGCGTGCAATTACAGGCTACGCGCCAGGCTTTACGGAGTGTTTTCTATTAAACGGGATTCGACTATCTCGCACAGCACGTGGAGCAGAACCTGGTGGGATTCCTGGATTCTGGCAGTGGAATCGCTGCGAACTAAAACGTCGACATCGGCCATGCCAATGGTTGAACCACCGTCGCGACCGAGGAAGGCAATCGTTTTCAATCTGCGGGCTTTCGCTTCTTCCAGCGCGCGCTCGACATTTCTCGATTTACCGGACGTCGTTAGGCAAATCAGCGCGTCATCCTCCACGCCAAATGCCGCTACCTGGCGAGCGAAAAGCTCTTCGAAACCATAATCGTTGCCCGTCGCAGTGAGTAGCCCGCCATCGCCGGAAAGACAGATCGCCGGATAGGCTGGACGCTCTTTCATAAAGCGCACCACGAACTCTGTTGCAAAATGCGATGCATCAGCGGCGCTGCCGCCATTGCCGCAGACGAGCAATTTGTTTCCAGTTCGCAAAGATTTCTCGATCAGATCCGCAGCCTTTGCCACCTGCACGTCGAGATCCAAAAGCGATTGAAGCGTTTGATTTGCCGCAACGATTGCATTCTTTAAAATTTTAGAAGAATCGCTCATGTCATTAGCTACGTTGACCAAATCGTAACTGCAACAACCGCACAGAAGCCAGATTTTTTTCGCGGAGACTTTTGGGAACGTCGCGCCGCTGCTCGCTCTGCGGTGGAATCCGGTGGACTTTTGCTCCGAGCACGCTCTCTGAACTTGAAGTGGCTTCGTAGTACAAATTTTCGGATGTTTCGTCCCAAAATCGATTTGGCGATAATCGCCGTCTGTGTAACCTCCAGGTAAGGCTTCAATTATTTTGCCAGGGTGGCAATGGCACTGCGGTTTTCGGTGCTGATACAGGTTGCGAGGCAAAACGACACTTCGTGCGCTCCGTCTCGATTTGAGGTAGGTGTCGGATGAAACGAAACGCGGACAGAATCGAAGAGAGGCAACCGAATTTCCTAACAACAGAGGAAATTCCAGCACCAGGTTCGTTCGACAGCTACGTGAACGGGCATCATTAACGCTTAAAAAAGAAAATACCGTGAACGAATTACTCGCTGGTTTGTGCAGAAGGGTGACATGCCCACAGTGCTGAGTTGGATGCAGTTGCCAGTGATTACGAGAACCGCGTTGCAGGTCCGATCGTTATGGCGACTTTGATGTGAGATGAACCCATCCCCAGCTTTCCAGAGGACAATCAAAGATGAGTGAAACGCTGTCGCCCGCCGTCTTTATCGATCGCGACGGAACCATTATGGAAGATTGCGTTTATTGTTCCGATCCGAAGAACGTCAAGATTTTTCACGGCGTGCGGGAGGCACTGCGGTGCCTGAAATCAAATGGGTTCAAACTCATCATCATCACGAACCAAAGCGGCATCGGCCGCGGGCTTTTTACAATCGAGCAATATCGGGCTGTTGAAGCGGAGGTTCTGCGCCAGCTTGGGGATTGTTTGATCGACGCAACTTATTTTTGCCCGGATGTTCCAGGGCAATATTCCACATGCCGCAAGCCCGCGCCGGGGATGATCGTTCAAGCTACGCGCGAACACCGCATCGATCTTTCCCGCTCGTTTCTAATTGGCGATAGTGAGATCGACGTCGAGTGCGCGCATCACGCAGGCATCCGCGGCATTCGGGTGCGAACTGGTCTTCAATGTGACACCACGGCAAGCATGGCGGATTGGCGGGCCGA
>DASXYB010000205.1:0-13709 GCA_036502745.1 Candidatus Udaeobacter sp. | reverse complement strand
GGTCATAGTCCTACCACCCAAACCAACCGAGTTTGTACAGTTCACTATCATAACCGCCGATTTTGATGAGCTGCTCTCTATTTAACATTGCCATCGGATCGATGTAAGGATTCTCGACTAACATCTGCGGGTCCCAATAATGATAGGAAAGTAGACGTTTTCGATTGTTCTGACCGCCTTGGAACCGACAGAGCATCGAGTAAGCAGCTGCGGAGTTGTCTCTCACCATCGTTGCATGCAACTGCTCGGGTGCGCGTGGAAACACCATGTTGCCTGCATCAAGGATAAAAACATAGTTCGCGAGATTTTTTCTGCGCTTCGAACCGTTCGATGTACTCACGCCGCCTATCGGCGACGACGGCAATCCATCGCGCTGTTTCGGTTGGATCTGTGGAGGTCCTGCCGTTTCCTAGCGGTTTTGTATTTGTGAAATGAAACAAGGTTGAGAGATCTTCGCGCACCGCCGACAAAAAGACTGCTGTAGATCGTCGCAGAAAATGTTTCGTCAGAGCGTCTGGCAACGGTTCACTTGCGAATACTCGTTACTGTGCGCTTCTCTACCTAGATTCGCATCGGCTACGTCCCTTTGTCGGCGAATACTGTGTCTATCTGCTGCAGAAATGCGCGGCAGTTGTCTTTCTACGCGAAGCGGCGCGAATGAAATCATAAGCCGCTGACGTGATCGCGGTTCGTTCATGTTCATGCTTTAAATAGTACTCACAGCAGGTCGTTAGGTTGTTTGCTTTCGCGATTACGAAGTGTTTGCCCGAACCCAGCGGCTCAAAGTCTTGGCAGCCTCAGTGATCGAACAGTAACGATTCGCGATAACAATCAGCAGCCGGTGCCATTCGAAATATGACAAATCTGAGCGCTGGCAGGTGTCCAAGTGTTCGTCGCCGGATTGTATCTCCCGCCGGTGTTGTCGCCCTGTCCACCCAGATAATCATTTCATTACCAGTCCAAACTGCCGTATGGCCCGAGCGCGCATGCGGTGTGCTGGTTATGCTTGTGGCTCTCCAACTATCGCTAGCCGGATCATACCTCCCGCCAGTGTTCAAGATAGTGTTATCGTAGCCACCGCCCCATACGATCACTTCAGTGCCCGTCCAAACTGCCGTATCACCGAACCTACCGGCCGGCGCGTTCTCCACGCTGCTGGGTGTTCAAGTGCTATTAACGCAATCGCCTATACCTGGTGTTACAATTGAGCATGCTGCTCCGGAAACAAGAAGAGCGATTAAGGTACGCGCCGATTGAGTTGGGGATTGTTTCTTCATTAGCGTTTTGCAGTATTATTGCAGATCGTACACTTCGACGAGACCGACCCCCGTCGTGTCGTTTACGCCACGCACAATCGCGGTGTAGTTGCCCGGTTGTAGCTCGGCAATGATCGCCGACTCGGATGGATCGATTGGAGCGTGGCCGCTATTCTGGATATCAGCTACCTGGTTCCCCGTGATAACCCCGCCGATTATGGTCGTTCTCCAATTATCATTAGAGGCAATCAAAGCTCCTGTGCCATTGTGCAGTTCCAGCGTGGGATCAGCCAATGCACCAGGAATATTATATGGAGGTGCACCGAGCTCGGGGCCGATGGCGCGAATGATCACTCTCTTTGCGCCTGTTCCTTGCACGATAAAGCCGCCAATCATAACATTGTCGCCAGTCTGCACCAAACTGCGAGTGCTGATGTTACCAAGAATGGAAGCAATGTTAGCGCTAAGATCGTACGCTTCCACGAGACCCACTCCGATCGTGTTATTTACGCCACTAACAATCGCGGTGTAGTTCCCCGGTGGCAGATCTGCAATGATTGCCGATTCGGATGCATTTGCCGGAGCGTGGCCACTGTTCTGAATATCGGTGACCTGGTTCCGTGGGATAACACCGCCGATTATCGTATGCTGCCAGTCATCGTTTGAGCCGATCAATGTTCCAGCCGCGTTGTACAGTTCCAATCTGGGATTAGCCAGTGCATTGGGAATGTTATATGGAGGTGCAGTGAGCTCAGGACCGATGGCACGAATAATCACGCTTTTTGGTCCGGTTCCTTGAACGATGAATCCCCCGATCATGACGTTGTCGCCAGTCTGGACGAGTGCACGCGTACTGATGTTACCTAGCTGCGTCGGAGGCCCCGGCGCGCAGTATCTCCCGCCAGTGCTGGTAGCGGTGTTAGTATAAAGTAGTCCTCCCCAAACGATCATTTCGTTGCCTGTCCAGACAGCGGTGTGACGGTATCGACCGTCCGGCGCGTCGGCGGTGCTGGTGGCAGTCCAGCTGTCTGTACGCGGATCATATCGCCCACCAGTATTGAAATAATACGGCAACTCCAAACCGGCCTGACCTCCCCACACAATCATTTCTTTGCTAGTCCATACTCCGGTGTGACTGGTTCGGCCATCCGGCGCATTAGCAGTGCTCGTCGCTGTCCAAGTATCCGTGTCGGGCTCGTACCTTCCGCCACTGTTTAAGAAGTGGTCGTTACCATCAAAGAAATGTCCGCCCCATATGATCATCTCTCGACCAGTCCACACTGGGTCATGGACGGTTCGAGCAGAGGGTGCGTTGACTGTGCTCGTCGCCGTCCAGATGTTGGTGCCAGGATTGTATCTGCCGCCCGTGTTCACGTAACCGGTGTCGCCAGTTCCTCCCCAAACAATCATATCGCTGCCGGTCCATACTGCCCCGTGTGTGTCTCGACCGCTCGGTGCAAGGTTGGTGCCAGTTGCTGTCCAACTGTTTGTTGCCGGATTGTATATGCCGCCCGTGTTCGAATCGTGACTAAAGCCGTTAGGAAAGGCATCAATTCCACCCCACACAATCATTGCGCTACCCGTCCACACTGCCGTATGGAGCTCCCGTCCAACAGGTGCATTGGTGGTGCTAGTAGCTATCCATGCATCGGTACTGGGATTGTATCTGCCACCGGTGTTCCAAAAATGGTCAATAGTATCGTAGGAATGCCCTCCCCAAACGATCATCTCACTCCCTGTCCATACTGCCGTAGGAAACTCTCGCCCTGTCGGGGCGCGTATCATAGTCGTAGCCGTCCAGCTATCTGTGCTCGGATCATATTTTCCCCCAGTGTTCGTATAGAAAGCTGGGTCGATATTAAATGGAACAATTCCGCCCCAGATGATCATGTCACTACCAGTCCACACTGCCGCATGATAGCGTCGCGGATTCGGTGTTTTGCCAGTTGGTGTCCAGCTATTGCTAGTTGGATTGTATCTCCCGCCAATATTTTGTCCACCCCAGACGATCATTTCACTGCCACTCCAAACCGCGGTATGACCGCTTCGGCCGTTGGGGGCGTTGGTGGTGCTGGTAGCTGTCCAACTGTTCGTGCCGGGGTTGTATCGGCCGCCTGTGTTTGTGTCGCCGCCACCTATGAACCCACCCCAGACGATCATTTCATGACCAGTCCATGCTGCCGTGTGACTCGATCGAGCACGGGGAGCATTGGTCATCGTAGTAGCTGTCCAACTGTTCGTGCCGGGAAAATACTTCGCACCAGTCCTAAAGGGGCTTCCGCCGTCGTCACCGCCCCAGATGATCATCACAGTTCCCGTCCAAACGGCTGTGTGAGAATACCGACTATCCGGAGCATTACTAGTGCTGGTAGCTGTCCAACTATTCGTGTTGGGATTGTATTGAGCACCGGTGTTCACACCAATACCGCTGCTGACTCCCCCCCAGATAATCATGTGACTGCCGGTCCATACCGCTGTGTGAGCGGAACGACTTGCAGGCGTATTCGTGGTGCTCATTGACGTCCAACTGTTTGCGCTCGGATTGTATTTACCGCCTGTGTTCAACGGGTTGTTGTTGTTACCCGATCCGCCCCAAACAATCATTTGGCTGCCGGTCCACACTGCTGTGTGGCCGGATCGACCCGTCGGCGCGTTAGTCGTGCTGGTGGCTGTCCAACTGTCCGTGTCGGGGTTGTATTTACCGCCTGTGTTCAACGGGTTATTGTTGTTACCCGATCCGCCCCAGACAATCATTTGGCTGCCGGTCCAGACTGCTGTGTGGCCGGATCGAGCCATCGGCGCGTTGGTGGTGCTGGTCGTCGCCCAATTGTCCGTGCTGGGGTTGTATCTACCGCCAGTGTTGAGAGGCGTGAAGAAAACTGAAGACCTAACGCCGCCCCAAATGATCATTTCACTACCCGTCCACACCGCGGTGTGACCACCTAAGCCATCAGGCGGACCAGAGGTTGGTGTCCATGTCTCGTCAGTGCAGCCCGCTGCTACTGCCGGGAGTATATAACCAATGGTCGCCGGCAATGTAGGAGTAGCCGGCTGGTTTTCCGCTCTAGCCAGCCAGGACGCCAATGGCTCTTTCGGCCATGTAACTGTAGCTAGCTTTAAATGGTCATTTGTTTTGGCCAGAATTGTTATCGCATAGTAACACGTCTCGTTCTCCTGCAGTGGGCTTGCTTTTCCCGCCCGCAAGGTTTTGTAGTCGCTACTGGCATTTTGGGAGTGCGCTGACATGTCTGCGCTTTGTAAAGTGGCGACGGGTTGTGGCATCCCAATGCTGTTGGGTTGTGCGGCATCAGTGTTATTGAATGTCCGAGCTAAATTCTGAACAGTTTCATCCCACTCCACGCTGTTGAGCCTTATGGTTTTTGCATCGCGCTCTTCAGCGACGTCGCTGCTATCGTTTTTGATCAATTCGATCTCGCTATGCGTGCCGCTATTCATTTGCTCGATAACATGGTGCGCTTGCAGATCGGCTTGGGCGCGCTGCTTCAGTTCACCGTGAATTCCTTGGTCGTAAGCATACCAATTCGTTAGGAATCGTTCGGCTAGTGCCGGCCTCGCCAGACATTCTGCGATGACGGATGGATCGTTTCCCAGTGCTTCGAAGAGTTCACGGAGCACTTCATGCCGCTTAGTGTGCTGCGCCATACGATCCATTTCAGCCTGCAACTGCTCGGCGGTAAGCGGCCGTTGCCAGTAATCCTCTAGCGCCTGAGACTTGCGCAGGTAGTCTGCGACTTTCTTTTCCAGTTGCGCCTGAGACATCACGTCGTTGAGTGATGGTCTAGGATTAGCGCTCTCGTTCGGCCATATGCGATGACGCCAGTAAACTTCTTCGATCGCACGTTGATACGCGACGCGCTCGGCGAAACCGAGCGTTTTGCCTTGATCCGAAGAGCTGGCCCCTTTGCCGGAGAAGCCAGGGGCTAGGAGCACTAAACAAGAAAGAAGCGTTCCTGCGACGCGGCGAGGGATGAAACCGCGGATATTGTTTTTTTTGTTCATAGGGGGCGCGTCTTTCCAAAAGCTTTTTGGAAGATCGGCGGTTTGGTTGCAAGGAGAAACCGCTCTTGCGTGAAGAATTTGCAATGCGCCCTAAGGAGAGGCGACAAAAAATTCATCGCTCATCGGCTTCAAGCCATTACTTAAAGGTGGAATGCGAGGCGGCCAGGCAAGAGCGAACGCGTCCGAGTACGATAAGTTTGGGCTATAAAATGGATCGTTCTGAAGCTGTTCCCCCCACTTTTCGTGCATGTAAGCCATTTCACCTAACAACTGTGCACGCTCTGTCGAACGAGAATGACGCCCGCGCGATGCGGATTCCCGATGGATCAGATCGGCATAAGGCGTCCAGATAATTTGCCAGTCTCTTTCGCGCAAGCGCAGACAAAAATCTACATCGTTAAAGTTGTTCGGCAGATTCTCATCAAAACCACCGACATCATCGAACATCGTTTTTCGCAGCACCATACATGCAGCGGTAACGGCCGAATAATTTTGTGACAAGATGAAGGTTCGATTCATAACCGCGACTGGTTGCGGCGGAAAACGTTGAAATGCGTGGCCCGCCACTCCGTGGAGTCCAAGCACCACCCCGGCGTGCTGCAATCGTCCATTGGGATACCATAACCGCGCCCCGACCGCGCCCACTTCCGGTCGCATAGCGTGGCTAACCATCTCACGCAACCAACCTGATTTCTCAGTCTCAATGTCGTTGTTGAGTAATACCAAAATTTCGCCGCGTGCGATGCGCACCCCTCGATTGATCAAACGGCTGAAATTAAATTCGCCTGCATCGGTCAGAAGCTGAACGCGCGCATCGAGAGCGAGCTTGCTGAGTAATGCGTGCGTTTCTGGCTCTGTCGAGCCATTATCGACAATCACTATCTCGATTGGCCCGTAGTCAGTCTTTTCGCGAATGCCCGTGAGACATCGTTGCAGGAGCGCCGCTTGATCACGGGTTGGAATGATAATGGAGACGAGGGGCAAGGGCGCTGGCAAATCATAGATAACACGATGCCATTCTCGATTCTCGGGACAGGGGACCACCACGCCGTTTATCTTTTTCCGCTGCAAATGATCGGCGATCGCGCGTCGTGCTGCTTCAGCTGCGTACGGCTTCGCTTCGGCCGTTGCCGCGGCACTGCCTTCGGCCATCCGCCAGTGATAAAGCACCCGCGGGATATGCCTGATGTGCGCGGGTTGCAGCTTTTCAGAACAGCGCAGCGCCAAATCGTGATCCTGCGAACCTTCATAACCTTCTCGGAAACCCTCGATCTCAATAAGAAGCGCGCGCCGATAAATGCCCAAGTGACTAACATAATTTTGGCCTAACAACAATTCCGGATTCCAGTCGGGCTTAAAGAAAGGGGAACAGCGCGCCCCCGTTAGGTCGATCTTATCCTCATCAGAATAGATGAGTCCTGCCGCGGGATGCTCCCCGATTGTTGTGGCAACAAACGCAAAAGCGTGCTCACTCAGCACATCATCCTGATCGAGCAACGCGACCCACTCACCGGTGGCAAGTTCCAGCGCTGAATTTGAGCACGCTGCAATGTGGCCATTGCGCTCACGAAAGGCTACTTTAATCCGCGAGTCAGCCGTCGCGTATCGTTTCAACGTGCGTGCGACTGATGCATCCGTGGACGCGTCATCTGCTATACACAGCTCCCAATTCTCATAAATCTGCGCACGCACCGACTCTATCGCGGACGAAAGGTGCGCGAGTTTGGGGTTGTAAACCGGCATCACAATCGAGATAAGAGGATGCCGCCGCAGGGCGCGTAGATCCCTGCGAAGAACCATGCGCTCGCGTGCGCCGATGGTATCGAATTGCTTCACCCAATCCGCGTAGGAATGATCCCTTGTCATTCGGTTTAAGCGCTCGGTCCTGACGACACGAAAATCTTCCGGAGTTTTTTATCCTGCTCGGAAAGCTGGCTCATCGGATCGCACATGAGTCATCACATCGGCATCGCTTCTTTCACGCCGTGGATTCCCAATGCCAATTGCTTCCTCTAACACCCCTAGGAATCCCTTTCCAAAACGGTCGAGACCAAAATATTGCTCATAGGCGTTGCGTGCATTTGTTGCCAGCTTGCGTAACACCTTAGGATCGCGAACGAGACGCTGGATGGCGACAGCAAGACCAGCGGCGTCTCCGGGTTCCACAAATAGCGCGTCCTCTTCCGCGATGAGGTTCTCTCCAACCACTCCTACCTTGGTGCTAAGAATAGCTTTGCCCAGTGCCATTGCTTCGATCAGGGTCAGCGGACCGGTTTCGTCCGACGAGGCACAAAGCATTACGTCCGTTTCCCCAATAAGCGCAAGTGCGTCGTTATGCGCGACTGTTTCGCGAAAACGAATGTGGAGTGAACCCTCCGCTGCAGTTCTAACTTCTGCGGCGAGCTTTGCATCGTTAGGCCGGCCGACGATGAGAAACTCACTACGATCAAGCACATCCGGTGGAAGGCGGCGCACCGCTTCCAATAACGTCTGCTGTCCTTTGCGCTGCTCGATCGTGCCAAGTAATAGAAAACGCAGAGGCCTTTCCGGTTGTTCTTCTCTCCTGTCGCGTCCTTGGGCGACATCCGGGATACCGTAAGGCAGTACGCGAATAGGACGCCTGGCGAAACCTTGATAGATCCGACGGCTGCCTGTGTCAGGCGTGATAATCAGCTCGGCCAACCCAATAACGCGCGGAAGAACAGAATATTTGTTTAGATAATGATTGCCGACCAGACCTTCTTGAATCCACCAGATATGCGGAATGGCTTCGTTACTCGCGTCGCGAATTAAAGGTGCCGCAAAGATGGTGCTGGCCACGATACAGTCAAAGTCACGCGCAAATCTGGTGAATGATCGATGGCTTTTTACTGGCAAGTGGCAGCCAAACTTGGTGAAAGCTTCATAGCCGGTCGCCAGCAGCGGATCGATAATCAATGGGATGTCCGCGTCAACCAAAGTATCCCGCAATGGTCCATCTGCTGGTGACATGACTACCACAAACATCCCTTGCGCCTTGCACCACTTTGCCAGGTGCGACACCATGATCGGCGCCCCGGTGAGACTTAAATCCTGCGAAATCAGCAAAAGATTTCGCCCTGAATTGCTGCTAACGAAATTCCTGCTGGCGAACATCCGAATCGGCTGGGGCGAATCGCGGTACAACCAATCTCGCATGTTATTAGTGAAGTAAGGGTCCTGGCAGGTGAAATCCGCCCATCGTTGAAGAAGAAAAATGCTAGATTTATCAGCGACTCGGACGTCACCCGCCTGTTTCTCCGCTCCGATCGACACGTGGCCATGATGAATCATGGTCGCGAACGGCGTGTAAACGCAGCGCATACCCGCTTCGCGGACTTTGAAACATAGATCGAGATCGGAATGTGCGATTGGAGTATTGACCTCATCAAAACCGCCTAGCCTAACGAAATCTGCGCGCCGCATGGCAAGGCACGCCGCGGACAACGCCGAAACTGTGCGCATCGATTGCGCAAAATTGGTGTAATCGACAGAATCGCCGGGCCATTGATGCATCGCTGTCCCCACTAATCCACGCACACCAGTGACCAAACCGGCATGCTGAATCCGTCCTGTCGGGTAAAGCAGTTTCGGCGCGACCGCACCAACGTCTTGATTTTGCAGGGGCTCGATGATGTTTTCAATCCAATCGCGTTGAGCCGCTTCAACGTCATCGTTAAGAAAAATTATGCGCTCGCCACCTCCCATTTGAGCGCCTGCGTTGCATTTCGCCGAAAAGTTGAAAGGCGCATCGAACGCGATGAACCGAACTCGGCTGCTAATCGGTTCGGCCAAGCTGCGGAGCTGCTCGATCAACCCGGCGCTGGTCACGATGATGAACTCCGCGTCCGCGTAATCGGTTGCGGCTGGCAAATCTCGTGCGCATTTCTCTGCCAGTGTTGCTGAGTCGGTCGGGATGATGACTGAAACCCCCATCGCTTTCGGCAAACACATGCGTACCCGATTGGCCGTTGGATATTCCAAGACCTCTGCATCCAATTCGCGGCGTTTCACTGCATCGACCAAAGCCGCGATATTCGTTTTGCGCGCTTCGGGTTTTCCGCCGCTCGCAGCAGAGGCGGCGTGCTCTCGCCAATGATAAAGAACGTGCGGAATGTGCACGATTTCTCGCGCCTGTTCGCTGGCCCGCAAAGCGAAATCGTAGTCTTGGGAGAGATTGAATTCCTGGCGGAAACCGCCGATGGCGAGGGCGAGGTCGCGGCGATATGCGCTTAGATGGCCGATATACATGAAGGAGTAGAGCAATTCAGGACTCCATTCCGGTTTAAAGAATGGTCTCGCCCGTTCCCCTGATTTGCTCAGACGGTCTTCATCGCTATAAAAAATGTCGGCAGCGGGCCGACGACGAATCGCATTGGCTAATTCATAAAACGCGAACGGCGCTAGCGCGTCGTCATGATCGACCAAGGCAATAAAATCGCCGGTCGCAACACGCAAAGCGTGGTTTGTGTTCTCGGAAATGCCTAAATTTTCCTCAAGCCGCTGCATGCGAATGCGCGAATCTGTTTTCACCCAGTGCCGCAGCGACTCAAGCGTCTCGCCTTTTTTGGATCCGCCGTCCACAACACATGCTTCCCAGTTCTCGTAAGTTTGAGCGACGACTGAAGCAAAGAGTTGGTTCAGAAATTCCGCAGGCGTGTCCAACAATGGGATCAGTACAGAAATTTTTGGGCGGTGATCCCATGCGCTTGATTCGCCTCGCTGCTTGTCCAGGTCCTCGGCGCTCGCTTCATGTTCCGCAACCCACTCTGCGTAATGTTTTTCAGCCGGCTTAAGGGCAATTTTTTTTTGCGGTGCGGCGGGCGTGAAGAATAGCCGCCTTAGATTGCGCGGAATTCGCGCGAATTCACGCGCGACACGTTCCCTGAACGACCTCTGCGGCTTAGGTTCTTTGGGAACTATAAAGCATCGACCTTTGTTCCTGCAGGTCGCCTTTGCCACGGCGAGCACCTGCTTTTGCTGCGTCATCTTCGCGTGCATCTTCTGGATTTGCGCGAATTGCTCGGTCATCACTACCTGCGCTTCCGCCCGATCGCTGCTAATCGCATCCAACTTCCGGTGTAAGTCGGTGAGGCAGCGTTCTTGGTGATCGATGACGTTTTGCGCTTTGGTCCGATCCTCGACAATCGTGTCGAACAAACTCTGGCGCGCTTCAAAGAAGCGGGCGCGACGTTCGGCCTGTCGAGTTTGCGCTCGTGCCCTTATTGACTGGGCAATAAGTCGATATCCTTCAGCCAACGCTGCTGTTTCATCGAAAAGCGCTGTGCGAAATGGCGATGCTTTCGCCGCAGCCCGGTTGGTCGCAACGCTTAGGCCGATCCCTTCACGGAAATATGCAGCGGCTTTTTCTACAACGAAATTGAGCCATGCGTTGCGGGGACTATCTTGTCGCTCAAGGCTGGTCCCGTGCAGCAACACCAGCGCGTTGACGGATAATTTGGATCGCCAAATCTCCAATTCCCGCCGCACCGTTTCGCCGGAATCCACGTCATCAATCAGCAAAACCTCTATTGAACCGTCGGCGAAATCAGATGCTGCCTGAATCGCATCGGCCTCTACAAGTTGCGATATGTTTGAGAAATATTCCGTTGCGGTTTCGTCAGCATATTGCCATGCCTGATCATCTGCCGCGGACTCATTCGCCCGTGCTCGTCGCACGGCAACGCAACGCGATGCCAGATTTTGCTCAGCCACCGCTTGACAGAAGGCGAGGTGCGCCTGTGCATCACCCAATCCAAAGGTAACAATCAGCGCTGGTCTTTCCTGAACGACTATGTCAAAAAAAAGCGGTAGATAGAACCGCGTAGGGCCGTCCGTGAAAAATTTCGGCTCAAAATTTTGCGCTCCGTAGAATCCTGAGCCCATAGCGGCGAGAGTGTAGGGTGAAAGCAAGGGCGTGCCAAGTCGCCCAGTCGATGCATGTCGCGCTAAACGCTGCGACCATAAGCTCGAAGCGACTGGTGAGCTAAACACGGCAGACTAACAATCGCCGCGATCCAGCCAAACAAGATAGTAATTGCAGATGCCTAAAGTTTCGTTCCCCAGGCGCGAATCCAGTCGTCATCGGTACGCATCCGCACGTTATCGAAACCGGCACGTTTCAAGTAGGTCTCAATCTCCTGCGGGGTGGAGTTCTGCGTCATGTGCGGCGGACGATTTGTCGGCGCGAACGCGCGATGAATTTCAAACACTTTCCAGCCGCCGTCCGAGCAGAGATTAATATTGTCCACGTAAATCCGACCTGCGGATCGTAACACACGAAACGCTTCCGAAATGTAGTTATATCGATCCCAGGATTCGAGGTGCATGAACACCACGGTGCAATAAACAACGTCCACCGATGCATCCGCAACGCCGCTCAAATCGTAACCGGATAACTCCACTAGCTGCACGTTCGACAACTCCTTTAATCGTTGTGCAGTCAGCAGGAGCATGTTCGAGGCGACATCGCAGCCGATCCATTTCCGGCACAGTGGCGCGACAACTTTTCCTACACGCCCGACCCCACAGCCGATTTCAAGAACAACATCATCCGTTCCGATACCGATGCTGTCCTGAAGAAACTTCAAAGTCTCCCGCCCAGTCGATTCCAGAGCGGCTTCTTCAGTGACGCCGATTACATGCAATTTCGCCTGATCTTCGGTTGTTGAAAGGGCCGACCACACCTTCTTGTATTCGGACCGCGCCGGTTGCTGCTCCATTTCCCGCGTTAACTACCTACGGATTGTAAAGCGTCAACCGCCGAGCGGTGTCCGCCCGGAGATGTCGGGGTTGAGTACCAATCGCATTGCGCTTCGAAGCGATTATCGAGGGATTGGTCGTTCACTCTTTGACGTTGAAACAAGTCCAATGAAAGGGTTTTTTGCGTAATGTTTGTAAGATGAAAACACTTCTCCTCTCATTGTCCGTGGTCGTTTCGCTCATGGCCGGCACCGGTGCGCCTGCCATTGTTGCTGCGACCAATCCAGCGCCGCCCACACCTATACCCCAATTAACTAACATCAGCACGCGCGCCAGTGTGGAGACTGGCGACAATGTGGTGATCGGCGGGTTTATTGTGCAAGGCAGCGGGACGGACAGGGTAATAATTCGCGCCCTTGGCCCCGAACTCACTCAGTATGGCGTTTCGAATGCGTTACATAATCCGACCTTGGAGTTACACGACGGCAGCGGAGCTTTGATCGCCTCTAATGATAACTGGGTAATGACGATCATCGGCGGAATTATCACCCAAAGCCAAGTCCGTGACATCATGGCCAGCGGGTATGCTCCGACCAACGGACTGGAGTCGGCGATCATCGCAGACCTGCCGCCGGGTAACTACACGGCGATCGTGCGGGGTGTAAACGACACGACTGGAGTCGGTCTCATAGAAGTGTACGATCTCAACGACCCTGGTATTGTTCCTTCTTCCTTTTTACGCAACATCAGCAGTCGCAGCGTTGTTCTGACCGGCGACGACGTGATGATCGGAGGGTTCATTGTCCAAGGGAGCGGAACAAAGAGGGTAATCGTTCGTGCCATTGGCCCTGAGCTCAGCCAACATGGAGTGCCCTTTCCACTACCTGATCCGACATTGGAACTGCATGACGCCAGCGGTGCGGTGATCGCCTCTAATGATAACTGGCAGACTACGGTCCTCGGCGGGATTATCACCAAGGACCAGGTCATGGACATTCAAGGCAGCGGGTATGCTCCCACGCAGGCAAGCGAGTCAGCCATCATTGCAGACCTGGCGCCGGGCAGATACACCGCGATTGTGCGCGGCAAGAACATCACTGTCGGCGTGGCGCTAGTAGAAGTGTACGACCTGGATCAGTAAATGGCACGAAACTGATCTCTGCGAAACACAGCAGAGCGTCATGTTCATTATGCCGATGCTGCTGCTGAATTCGTTAAATCAGCCCGGCGGCTTGAGCAACCCAATCCAAATTCTCTATTGAGGAGGGGCGACTGATGCTCCATCTCCGGTGATTCGCGAATAACCACGCACCAATCATAGCACGTCGCCTGTGTGGCAATGGGGCGGGGGCGCGCCGTGGACGATTTTTCTTGTATTTCGCAGAATTTCTACGCTTCAATTGGGCCACATTGTTTCCCGTATGGGATCACTGCACACCAGTGGTCGACAATGAAAACGAAAAGGCTATGACGGAAAACAAATTCAGATGTCAATCCGCGCGTGTCTTACTTGCTCTGCTTGTTTATCCAGCCGCATGTTTAATTTTAGCAGGAACAGTGCTGGCTTTCTTTCGCTCCTCAGTGCCATCACGGCTTTCGCAGAGAACGCTCACCTTTGCAGAGCGCGTGTCCTATCAACGAGCTATCGAAGACGTTTACTGGCGTCATCGGATCTGGCCAAAAGACAATCCCAATCCCAAGCCATCGCTTGAT
>DASXYB010000204.1:0-6140 GCA_036502745.1 Candidatus Udaeobacter sp. | reverse complement strand
TGCAAGGCGAGCTGCATCAGTTGGATTTGGCCGAACACAAGAATTTGGAACTGGCTCGTGATCACTTCCAAGGGCAAAAGCTCGGCAGGCCCAAAGTGACCGGCTCCGGCGTTGTTGATCAACACATCAAAATGGTGCGCTTCCGCGAGTGCAGCGTTGAAGCCTTCTTCAACTGAAAACCGGTCGCCCAGGTCGAGGCGCACCGGATGCAATTGTGGCATCCTTGGAATTCTTTGCAGGTTGCGTGAGGTTCCCCAAACCTCGTGACCCTCAGCGATGAGTTGCTTTGCAATGGCCAGGCCAATACCCGAACTCGCACCAGTGAGAAAAACTTTCTTCACGATTTCAAAATTTGTTTCGCGTCGATTCGACGCAGTCCATGTGTTGCAACGAGATTGATTACTATTTTAACTACGGCTTAGATGCAAGAGGTCCTGCGTATCTCACCGCGATTGCGACCCGTACTAAAGAAATCCTGTGATTTCGAGATGTCGATGTTGTCCAGATGTGGCTGCTAATTTCGTTCGTTCTTGTGATCCTGGGTGCGCTGGGTCTCAAGCGTTTGTTTCCCGTTATTAGGAAGCTTAGAACGCGGCGTCAACAAATCCGTTTTATCCGTGAAACTTTGGCAAACAGTAAGAGATTAAACGATCGGCGTGTTATTGCTTCACTTTCGACGGTGCCCGATCGGATCGGCAATCTAGAGCCGACGATCCGGTCGCTTCTAAAGCAAACACGCCCGCCAGATGAGATTGTCCTTGCCATTCCGGAATTTTCGGTGCGTGAGCAGCGACCTTATGTCGTACCGAAATATATCGCGCGGTTGCCGCGCGTGCGTCTTTTGCATTGCGCCGAGGATTGGGGGCCAGCAACGAAGTTTATCGGCGCGGTTCAGGACGAGCTGGCGGCGGGGCGGGAGAGTAGTTTGATCGTGGTAGTAGACGACGACCGCCTTTATCCGCGCGATGCGCTTGAAACTTACCTTTTCTACAACAAGCAATTGCCAAATGCGGCCCTTTGCTTTCGCGGTGCAGCGATGCCGTCCACTTTCGATTGGGACGATGCGAAAATGATTTACGGGAAGGATCTTCGCGAGCCGCGGCCCGTAGCAGTAGTTACCGGATGCGGAAGTTACTTGATCCAACCGAGGTTCTTTGACCGATCGCTCTGGGATTATTCAGAGGCCCCACCCGTGGCGTTTTACATCGATGACATTTGGATTAGCGCGTGGCTTAGCCGCCGCGGCGTGCAACGATATGTTATTCCTGCGTCGGCCATGATGCGCAGCGTGTCTGGCCAGCGACAGACTGTATCGCTAAACAAGATCCCCGGCCGCCAAAAGCTCAACAATGAAACGATCGCATTTTTTGGCGACGCGTGGGATGTCATTCGGCCCTGCTGATATTGCCTACAGGCACGGCGTTGGACTTCGATGCAGCATCGAGTTGCTCTAGCACTGCGGCCATCACGTCATCCAAACTGATGGCGCTAGTGCCACGCTCAGCAAATCCGCGTTTGTAAAAAAATTCCTTGAGCAATGGCGAAACAATCTTTTTCTGAAAACCATAATCATGGATTTCCCAAGGACTCGTACAAGTAAAAAGACTGACACATCGCACCTCGCTGCCGAGTGCCAGATGCATTGGAAGAGTGTCGCCGCTAACTAAACACCGATGATTCCAGATGTCTCCCAAGTGCTCAAGAAGCGATGATCGTTGGGGCAGGACATTCACGATCAAGTCGTTTCTTTTTAGTGTCCGCTCAAGATCATTATAGTATGCCCAATTTTTCATCGGCCAGGTCGGTCCTGCCTGCGCCGCGATAGCAACATCTCCCTTGAGACCAGTTTTCAGCGGCTGAGGTAAACAGTAATGTTCGCCTTCAAACCGCCATCCTAAGCCTTCAAAGATCAATTCCTGATAGCTACGCCGATTCTCGTACTTGAGCTGGTCGGCTTTCTCTTTGCCATATCTACTTAAAATGCCCAGATCAAACCACGGCCGCGAGTCGTCGGTGTAGCGCAAGGAATTCCCTGAATCAAGATACGCCCCAAATAACTGTTTGTATTCAATCAACCTGAGCAAAGACCCGACTTCCTGCGTGTCCTCAAGATTGATGACAAGGTCATAGAGAGTGCCTGTGATTTGCTTCCGCTGCTCCCAACAAACACATTTTAGACCTTCCTTCACTCCTTCGAGTAAGACCGTATTTTTTGCTTCAGTTAGCCATGTGATCTCACCACCAAGCCGTCTTAATAGAGTCGTCGTTCGGACTACGTCTCCGGCCGCACCGAGTTTGATAACCAACACGTTCATGTTGGAGCGGACTAAAGAGTTCGACGCCGGACGCGTAAGTACCCATGGTGCCGCCACCACTGAATGCCGAAGACTGCGAGAAAAACCGCAGCGCTCGTCACTTGTCCGACAACTCCACTTAGAAATGCCCGGCAGATAACAGCGGGAACAATGGCGATTCCTGCGGCGATCAGAGGTGAACTGATGTCGCTCCAGGAGTCGTTCCAGTGAAATACCCAGCGCAGAGTCGCATAACGCAGGAGGCCTTGAACGACGTACGGGAGGAGAATCCCGATTGCCGCGCCCAACGGTCCAAAGCGCGGGATCAACCACAGCAGCGCGGCAAACGCGACCGCGCAGGTAATCAACGAATGGAGAAGATTCAAATGCGGGCGTTGCACCATAATGACCGTTTCGCCCAGGGAAACAAACGCATTGGTAGCACTGGCCAAAGCAACGATGCCCAGCCATTGGCCGCCCTGCCAAAACGCCGGACCGTAAATAAGCAGAATCGTGCTGCCGGCGAGCGAGAGGACCGCAACGAGTGGCAGCAAAATCCAGAGCATCCACTGCGCGAGCCGCGCGTAAGTCGCAGCCGCAATTTGGTGGTCGCCCGTCGCGGTCATGCCGGCTACAACCGGCGCAAAAATAGGATTGAAAGCCTGATTAACTTTTCTGAGTCCGTTCGCGGTGCCAATGACTGCGCTGTAAACACCAACTGTTGCGAGCGTCACACCCGGCGCGCGTCCAACAAAGTAGCCGAGCATGAGGAGGTCCAACCTGGAAATGAACGCGTTAATCAGCTGATAAATGCTAATAGGAGCAGCATATCCGACCAAAGAGCGTGCTTCGCGAAAGGGTGATACAACATCTGGTTGCGCGGGAACAGGTCGAAACAACGTTGAGGCGAGCGCGAGGGCGATGAGTCCCGAGCCTGCCGTCCCAACGATCGCAGCTACCTCTGGTGAGGACTCTTTAAAGCCGACGGCGAATGCGAGCAGGAACGCGAGTGTGGTCACAATCGGCTCGGTCATCCCGCGCGAGTAGATGTCGTGCTGCATCACCTTCATCCCGCGCGAAACGGCGGTACTAATCCGATACAAAGCTAAACCCGGCATCGCGCAGAGAACGAGTGCAAGCGCGGAGACCACCTGTGGTTGTACGTGAAGACGATTGTTAAAAAACCGTAGCGCTACTATGACGACGGCAGCGGTTAGAATTGACTGCGCAACGCCCAAGACGACAGCGATTCGAAACAGCGCCCGGCTCCGCGCGCGATTGCCGACAGCTTCCGAGCGCGCGATGAATGTAGTTATCGCATTGTCGAGCCCAAGAACACCTATCTTGCTGATGATGTCAGTGGTTGACCAGGCAACGGAGAATATGCCGAGCGCCGCCGGACCGAGCAGGCGCGCGACGAGAAATGAGAAGATGCCTCTGAAATTCGACGCTAACATTGCGATGGTGTTCAAGAAGGCGCCGCGTTTTAGCTCGACTCCGGTTTCGTCCACACGCGCTGGTGCGTCCGACGCCGGCGGCGGAACATCGAGCAAAGCTTCCGTCGGGCTCAGTGACTCAGCTTGAAGCCGTTTAGAAGCTTGGGCGATTTCAGTGTTATGCGTCATGAGAAGTAGCGCTGTGATTCATTTCCGTCGAAACACACTCGATTTAACAGGGCGTAAAACCAACATTCGCGCTCATGATGTTCTCGACGCTACAATCGAGTCCTTGGGGCCGCCAAAATTTTCTCGCCAAGCGTTTTGGTCACGCATCAGTGGATGACAGCAGCCTTTTATTGCATCGAACGGCGCTGTCGCTACACTCCGTTCCGCTCAAACAGCATGAGCATTCGTCCCCAAGCTAAATGGTTTAGCAAGGATTGAGTATCTTAGGAGGGCCCAGAAAATGGATCTCACTTGTCGATGGACAAGCTTTGAATCTCTGCGAGCGGTTCGCGACCGCTGGCACTCCGGATTTCTCGTGGGACGAGTGGGAAAACATCAAGCATGTGGCGGAGCCTTTTGCGTGATCATGTTCCGGCAATCTCAGCGCCGCGTCGAACCAGCATCGCTGGTCAATGCGTAGGCAGAAAGATGTCCAGGATACTCGTAGATGAAGACCCTGCGACCTGGGAAAAATTGCAAAAGTGCATCCCGTGCGGGTTGATCGCACCATTTGAAAAAAAGATTCTCGGCTGAAGCCAGCGCAGGTGGATTTCGAGTCAGATCGCCGGTACCGGTGTGATGCACCCGGGGTTTCAGCAAGAAGACATTCTTTCCACCCTGAACGTGTTGCACAGTACGCTCGAGATCGCGTCGGGCGTACATGATGTGTGCTCCCCTCCACGCAAACACGATGCTGCAGACAACTTGCGCTGCGATTGCGAGGTTCCAAAACCAACGCGCTATCGGTGAATGGGACGAGTTGGTCAACCTGTAAAGGTCTGCGATCGCCAGCACCAAAAATGGGAAGTACGCAAAAAAATAGCGCGGTCCGGGGACGCCGATGCCATTGGGATAAAGGAAGTAGACTGCAACATTCATCGCAAACAATGCAAGGCACATCTTCATTGTGGGAGACAGCGAGTAATGTTTCCAGAGGACGCCGAAGAGCAGCACCGGCGGGAAAACCCAGACAAGCGTCGCCAGCCGCGCGGCGGTAACTGAGAATCCCTTGAGCGAAATCAGCAGGCGATCACTGGTGTCAAATGATAAGTGGTGGAGCTCCGCAGGAACCATGAATGGATTGCCAGTGAGCAATTTGTTGTAAACCAAGTTCCCGCTGGCAAACAACGCGAACCCGATTCCGAAGAGCAGCAGGTCCGCAAATCTCTTGCGGCGCAGCAGACCGACGCCAATCCAGACCGCCAGTGGGATCCAGTCGATGTAACGAATCATCGCCGAGCACCCAAGGAGCGCGCCGGCCGTTAGAAGTCGGAGCTTGGATGATTCTGGATTCGTGTGGGAAGAGTCGTAAAGGAGGAAGGCACCGAATATGAAGATCGCCGCAGCAAAATGAGCTCGGACGGAAGCCGCGTAGTAGGCGAAGAAAAAACAGAGCATCACCAAGCGATACACGACGCGCACTGATTCCTCTCCCAAGCGCCGTTCCGTGTATCTCAGCATGAGAAAAAACAGCAGAACCCCTAACAAAGGATCGACAATCCACGGCACTCCGAGCTTAACGCCAATGGACAAGATAAGCGGCCAGCCAGGCGCATACTTCGAAAACCTGTGTCCCTGGTCGTCCTTCATGCAGGATGTCTGCAAACACTCGTGAAACGGAAGCCCCGGATCGTACAGCCGGTCTTCGGCGTATAGCTTGCCGGAGGCAAAAAGCTTTGCTTGATACAGGTACGAGTAGTCGTCTGCCGTCATGGGGAGGCGTTGCGCCATAACGAAGTAAACAAGCAACGTCGGAACTAGCAGCGTCGCTGACATGATTAATTTCCGGGACAGGGTCACAAGTCTGCTACCTCAATTTTTTGCGCGCGGCGAAGCCGCCGCGAAATTAGCCAGGACCAAACAGTCCAGCGCCACCGCGCCGCAGCTGACAAATCCCACCCGCACACCGAACCACTGCGTGATGGCGCCGACGAGTAGCGGCCCAACCATGTCGCCAAATTCCTTAGGCGATTGTTAAAAAACCGGAGCGCTACTATGACGATGGAAGCGGTTAGAATAGACTGCGCAACGCCCAAGACGACAGCGATTCGAAACAGCGTCCGGCTCCGCGCCCGATTGCCGACAGCTTCCGAGCGCGCGACGAATGTAGTTATCGCATTGTCGAGCCCAAGAACACCTATCTTGCTGATGATGTCCGTTGTGGACCACGCGACGGAGAATA
>DASXYB010000203.1:0-17299 GCA_036502745.1 Candidatus Udaeobacter sp. | reverse complement strand
CCCGAAACATGTGACGCTCTCGCACTTAGCGCCTTAAAGGCAAGGGAGAGAGAAGTTAATCCGCCCATCTCGACAGATTCCTCAATCATAGCGCAGCTCATGAAAGCAAGTGGCGACAGGCTGGTAGATCAGTTAGTTGATCTCGCAATGATAGATAGTCCACAGACGACATGCGAACCCGGTGGTGGTCCTACATGCGGACCCGGATGTTTGCCAACAGTCCATCCCCGACCCTAGCCTATCCTCCGTCGAGCTGAGGACGTTTGCTGGAAGTATGTTCCGAAGGTACGTTCCGATATCGTACGTAAGAAAGACAGCTTGCCGGTTCGCATCTGTGCTCGCTACATATGATCTGCTATCCACCTCAACCATCTAACCAGGCGATGCAGCGAACCGCGGACCGTCCTTATGCGTAGCTTTCAATCGATGCGAACACCCTTCGTAATGCGCGCGGTCGCTGATCTTGTGTCTCGTTAGATGACACCGCTGCGTATCAAAATCGCGACGTTAGTTATAGTTTTGGGCGTCTACTACATTTACTACGGAGTATTCGCGATCCTTATGTCTGTCGACATGGGTACGTCGGCATTTGCATCGTTCTGGATATCTGAGACGCTGACGCTTCCTCTTGGAGTTATCGCTTTCGCTTGTGGCGTTGGCCTAATGCTTGTGCGCAAGTGGTCGCGACGGCTCTCGTTTATCACAGCCGCGTTTTTCGTGCTGTTTAATTCCGTCTGGATTGTTGCTGATTATAGAGCAAGGCACGAGATTGCTCCGCTCGTACCTTCATTGGTTATCGTGGCCTTTTGTCTAGCTTCATCTTTATTCCTGAAGTCACATGCAGCAGCGCACTTATTCAGCTAGCGACGCCAAGTCACCTAACCAATCGATGAAGCCAACGGCCCCTTTGCGATGCGACTTCAGCGTGTTTGCCACGACACCCTGCCGTGGCTTATCTCTGTCTCGTTAGGTCAATGCGCGGTAAGATGTCGATTCGGCTGCTGGCGATTCTCTTAGTCGGGCTCGCTGGTTGCGCGTCGCATTGTAGCGGCCGCGTCGTTGACCTACACGGTTGCGGCGGTTCCGCACGCGCACGTTGAAGGACACGGTATGCACCATGCGTTTCCGCTGGGCGAAGCTCCATTCGTGCAGGGCACAGGTGCAGATGCAGCCGGGAACTTTACGCTGGTCAGCTCAGATTGGCCGGACGCGATTGTCGCCACTTCTCCCGATTCGAGGCACACAGGCAAGGTTTGGTTGCCAGCATCGAAGCCCCCGTATGTGGTTGTGATACGATGAGACCTAACCAAACCATGAAGCCTCTATCTTGTTTAGGGATCTTCCCGACCCGAGATGACGGCGCGTTACAGTTTCGTCCTGCCAGACAGCGCGGCCGATAGCGTTAATTCATCGGCCGATTCGAGACCGCCGCCGGCTGGGATCCCGCGGGCGATGCGGGTGAGCGCGACTGGTTTGTTTTTCAAAAGATCGACGATGTAATTCGTGGTCGCTTCGCCTTCGACATCGGCCGCCAACGCGAAAATGATTTCCGAAATTTTTTCGCGGTCGATGCGATCCAACAATTCTTTAATGCGCAAATCTTCAGGAGCGACATGGTCAAGCGGCGAGATCTTGCCGCCGAGGGCATGATATCGGCCGCGAAATGCGCCTGTTTTTTCCAGAGGGAGAATGTCGGTTGGTTGTTCTGTGACGCAGAGCAGATCAGTCGATCGCGATGGGTCGGCGCAGATTTCGCAGATTTCGTCCGTCGCAAAGAATCCGCACAAATTGCAGGAATGAATCGACTGACGCGTGTCCGTAATGGCGCGTGCAATTTGGTCGGGTTGATCGCCCCGCGCGCGCACCATCCAGAGAGCAATCCGTTCCGCAGAGCGCGGGCCGACGCCCGGCATTTGCCGCAACTGCACAATCAAGTCCCGGATCGCAGCCGGGTATTCTGTCCTTCTCATGTCATAACTGGTGCCGACGGCTCGCCGAGCCGCCCGCGGCGCGCCCTCACCGCGGCGAGCAGGCTCTGGTCGCGCCAGACGAAATTTATTCGTGCGTCCACTGCGTCAATTGCAAGATGAGTGGCTCCAGTCGGCGCAAATAAAATTCCAGGGCCGCATCGTCCTCAGTTTCCGAGCCACGGGCTTTCTGAAATTCGGCATACGCTTCGGCCCAGCGTTTCTCTCGATATAGAACTACCCCACTCCAGAACGAGTCACGCTGCGCGACGCGTTCTGGTCCGGCTTCAGCTGCAAGCCAAAGCGGTTCGTAGACTTCAAGCCGGTCATGGGAGTTTAGTCCGCTCACAAAATCAATCGGACGGGCGACTACCGCTTCGCTCACTCGATCAAAGCTCGCCGTGTCCATCAAAGCCCGGGATCCATAGAAACGATTCAGGGAGCAGAATCTGCGCGCCAAGTCGATAGGCTCGCCGCTCGCCAGAAGCAGCGGGCGGCTGCTTTCTCGTAACGCACCGGCCACGATTGCGCCGGAGCTGATTCCAGCCACAACGTCTCGCGTGGCACCGATCTTTTCCTTATTTTCACCCTGCTCACGAGAATTCTTGAGCAAATCGAGAACGACACGCGATGCCTTTTGCGTGTGTTCCGGGTCGGGCGCAGGAAATCCAAAAACGCCCACGACGCCCTCTCCGTCAGCGGCTTGCAGATAAGCACCTTGTTCGACCAGGCGGGCAGCAGTCTCACGTATGAATTTTGCTATGGCCTCAGTAAATGCCGCAGGCTTGCCACCCTCCGCGAATGCAAGCTTGTTTCCGAAATCGCATACCACGACGCTTACATCATAGGTCTTTGGCTCAGCATCGAACGAGATTCTCCCGTCGCTGACACGGCGGAATTGCTCGTTGGAAAGGCGGTCAGTAAACAATGTGCGGATTAGGTACGAGCGGTTTCTGCGTAAAAAAACCGACCATCCTTCTGCGGCGATAAACGCAAACACGAGCGCCAGGACTGATGGCGCCGGCTGAAAAAATACGCGGTAAAGAGAGCAAACCCAGGCAAGACCAAACAATTCCACCAGCAATAAGCCGATTAATAGCCAGGCGCGCCATCGCGGGACGTTGCTCAAGGTAAGCCAGGCGACGCCGAGCGCGATCACCAACACCAAGATGTATTGCCATTTTTCGCCGACGACACGTGTCGCGCTCGGATAGTCGGTGACGAGCTGCGCGGCAACGGCCTCAAACCCAGCGATCACTTTGGTCGCATGCAGCACGATGACAATCAGCGCAGCGACGACTCCAATGATCAGCGTTGTGATCAACGAACGCTTCATGACAATCAGGCGTTTTGCGCCGATGCGGCGGGGTAGTACGATTGCACCACAAGATCGCTCAGAAATTTGTCCGGAGCGTCGATTGCCGCTGCATTAAGAATAAACTGCGTTCGGCCCGTGTTCTTCTTGATGAGGCTCAATCCGAATTGGAAATCCTTGAACAAATGCGCGCATAAATCGCTCATCGTCATTCGCTCGGCGTGCGCGCGCTCGACCAGGCGAGCGATGGCGCTCTCATCGAAAACAAGTTCTAATCCATGTTCCTTGCTAAATTTCTCCGCGAATTCGCGTGCGCCAGCCTCAAGCATTTGCGCCTCGAGCTTGTGTCCTTCAGCCATCAATTGTTCGAGGACGCGTTGTGACTCCCGCACGAGCGTTGCGCTCACGCGCAACTGAGTCAGCCCCGAACCGGCCAAATGGAATTTGTAATCTCTAAACAATTTCTCAAACACGGTCAGCAATCCGCGCGCGCCGGTTTTTTCCGTCGCGGCTGCTTGTGCCAGCAAACGCAACGCTTCGTCCTCGAAACTGATCTCGATCCCGTATGCGCGAAACGCACGCTCGTATTGCCGGAGCAAACTGCCCTCGGAAAACTTCATGATGTCGAACAGATCGTTCGCGTCGAGTTCCTCACAGACGACGCGTATCGGCAAACGCCCGATGAATTCCGGCTCGAATCCATACTCGATGAAGTCCTGCGTCGTGACGTGCTGGAACAATTCGTTGTCCATCACTTGAACTGGTTGCGCGCTGAACCCGATCTGACCCTGACGAACGCGTCGCGCCACTTGTTCTTTCAACTTCTCGAACGCGCCGCTGACGACGAACAGAATGTGCCGGGTGTTGATCGTGTCGCGTTTGGCTTTGCCGCGCCGTTGGAATTCGAACGCCGCTTGCAATTGCGCCTGGAGATCGTTCATGCTGCGCACCGGCACTTCCGTTTCTTCCATCAGCTTCAGCAGCGTGGTCTGCACCCCGCGCCCGCTGACGTCGCGTCCTATCAAATTTCCAGCCGACGCGATCTTATCGATCTCATCAATGTAAATAATGCCGAACTGCGCGAGGTTCAGATCGCCATCGGCCTTGTGCACGAGCTCGCGCACCAGATCCTCCACATCGCCGCCCACGTAACCGGTCTCGCTGAATTTCGTCGCGTCTGCTTTTACAAACGGCACCTTGATCAGATCGGCGATGTGTTTGATCAGATACGTTTTGCCGACGCCCGTCGGCCCGACGAGGATCACGTTTTGCTTGATGTATTCAATTTCCTGAGCGCGGTCCGGATCCTCTTTTTCGAGCCGCCGCAGATAATTGGCGTGGTTGTAATGATCACAAACCGCAATCGCGAGGACTTTCTTCGCTTCCTCCTGTTTGATTACGAACCGGTCCAGATGCGCCTTGATATCGCGCGGCAGCAGATGGAATTCGAATTCCTTGTGGTCGGTTTTCTCCGGCTTTTCATCCTCCTCGGCGGCCGTTTGCTCTGGCTCGGTAATTGTCGCAACTGAGACATGGTCGCCGAAGTTCTGCTTCATGAAGTCGGTGATCTTGGACTTCAGCTCTTCGGGCGAAGGAAACGATGGTGGTGATGGTGGTGGGTTTTCTGCCATGTAAAGGCAAACATCGAGTCAAAGACGCTTGGTGGCAACGCTTCGTCTAGAATGTGACCGTAAGGAGTGACGTTTGTTCAGAGCTTTCAGTTGTGCCGAAAAAATCCAGAGAAAGGCCACCGCGATGGCTGTCGCCGGGCGCCCCTGTTCTCGAGTGCTCGCCGCGCCGCATCAAGTTCCGCCAGAAGCTCGTCGTACAAAGAAAAACGCTCCTTCGGATCAGGCGCGATCATTTGCTGCAAAACTCGCGCCGTCGGGCCAGATACCTTCGGCGCGATAGCCCGCAACTGTGACGGGTGCTGTTTCAATACGTACAGCTCTGTCGCGGAATTTGTGCTGCTTTCGATTGGAGCTTTTCCTGCAACGGCATGAAATAGGGTTGCACCAAGGCTGTAAATGTCGCTGCGAATATCCTCGCGTTGGTTGCACAATCTCTCGGGCGCGACATATGGCGGTGTTCCCCAAACCACACGGTCGCTCTCTGTATTACGTAACTGTTGTGTTGCAAAAGCAGCGAGGCCGAAATCGCCAATCTTCGCGGCCTGTTCGTCGACAAACAAAATGTTGGCCGGCTTCACGTCTCGATGAATCAAATGCTTCCGGTGAGCTGCGCGTAGTCCCCTCGCGATCTGGATGCCAATGTCGAGCACCTGGTGTTCGGGCAGGCAGCCCTGCGATTCCATGAGATCGTCGAGGCTTCCGTGATCCATCAGTTCCATTACGACATAAAACTGGTCGTGGTCGGTTCCCAACGAGAATATCTGCACGACATTGGGATGGTTTACAGAGGCAGCGATGCGCGCTTCTTGTTGCAATTGAGCAATATGATGCGCTTCGCTACTAAGATCCTTGTGCAACAATTTCAGCGCAACGAAGCGCTCCAGTTGCGTGTCGCGCGCCTTATACACTGTGCCCATGCCACCTGCGCCAAGCGTTTCCATGGGCACAAAATGATCGAAGGTTCGTTGCAGCAGATTTTTTTGCCCGCAGTTCCGGCAGACCATCCGCACCAGAGGTTCATAACCGCCGGGGTCGAGCGCGGTGCCGCATTTCCAACATGTCGGCGTCATGAATAGCTTCCTTCGATCGACATGGAAATCGACTGTAACATTGACGAGTTTGAGGACAAAAGGAAGGGCGTGCCGGCGTTGAAAGCGACAAGCGAGGCATCGACAACGTTCAAATTCGTTGTGCCAAAAGAGCATGCGCGGATGCGCCTTGATCTTTTTCTCGTCAAGTCACTTCCGGAATTTTCGCGCTCTCGCATTCAGCAATTAATTCTCGACGGCTTTGTCCGTGTTAGTGGCGCAACCACGCGACCGAATCAGTCCGTGCGAGCCGGAGACGAAATCGATGTCACCGAACCGCCGGCCAAAAAAATCCACACTGAGCCGGAAGCAATTCCGCTAACGATTTTGTACGAAGACCACGATCTGATCGTCATCAATAAAGCAAGCGGGATGACTGTGCATCCGGGGGCAGGGCAGCGTGAACACACGTTAGTCAGCGCGTTGCTGCATCATTGCTCCACGTTGTCGGTCGTCGGGGGAAAAGAACGGCCTGGCATCGTTCATCGGCTTGATAAGGAAACAAGCGGCTGCCTGGTCGCAGCAAAAAATGACCTCGCGCATCGGGAATTATCGAAACAGTTCACCGCGCGCACAGTGGAAAAGATTTACCTGGCCCTTGTCGCCGGAAAATTGCGGAAACAGACGGCGATAATCGAGAACAAAATCGGACGACATCCGGTGCATCGCCAAAGAATGAGCGTGAGTTCGCCACGTGGTCGCACGGCCAAAACTGAATATCGCGTTCTTCGTTCGAGCGAACGGGCGAGTCTGGTTGAATGCAAATTGCACACTGGCCGCACGCATCAAATTCGGGTGCATCTGCATCATCTTGGTAATCCTGTCTTGGGTGACAAAATCTACGCGCCGAGGTTCGCTAAAAATTTTCCTCGCCAAATGCTGCACGCATGGAAGCTCGGTTTCCATCACCCGCGCCTTGGCGAATGGAAAGACTTTGAAGCTCCGTTGCCTGACGATTTCGACCGAGCGATCTCAGCAAGTGAGTTGTAAATCGCACCGAAAACAGATCGTCAGTACCGATCAATTCCGTGACAGCCATGCGAACACGGATCGCACTCCCAAAGCATTGCGAACGAAATCACATCGACCTCAAGCTTTTTCGCGCAAGCTTTAGGAGTGCCACGCATCGTTGGCGTCGCTCCTTATTAGTCGGCTTTTTGGTGTTTAGCGCTCTTCGGTACCATTAGGCTCGCGAGCATCGTTTGCACAACTTCGCCACGTTGATTGGTAGTTACGTTGCGCAAACGAAGAATTCCATGGCCAGGCCGGGATCGTGAGGGGCGCAACGCAAGAATCTCCGTGGCCACCGTGAGCACGTCGCCGGGCCGCACCGCATTCGGCCAGCGCAGTTCATCCACGCCGAGACCGATTGCGCCCTCGGTAAAGTTCAGCGTTTTGACGAACAGGCGCATGCTCATCGCCGCGATGTGCCAGCCACTGGCAATCAGGCCTTTGAAAATGCTTCTCTCGGCACGCCTGCGGCTAAGATGAAACATCTGCGGGTCAAACTTGTGCGCGAACTCGACGACCTCCTTCACGGTGACGTTCAATGGCTCAGATTTGAACCGATCGCCTGTTTTCAGATCGTCGAAATAACGCTCCTTCATGATGAGAATGGCCGAAGCACATTGTTGCGCGACCCATGACAGTCGAGCAATACATAAGTGAAGGCGCCGGCACGTTCCTGTTTGTGCAGAGGCGATCGGGTGAAGTGAGTTTTGTTTCGCGCGCTTGAACGCTGCGCGATAGGGCGCAAACTTCATTCATGGCTCGATTTCCCCTGCGTAGTCCCTCAGACAAAGTCGGCGGCCTTTTTTATTTCGGCCGAATGCTCGACAAGATCCGGCTGCACCCCAGAGGCGAATTGCCGTCAGATTATCACGACAACCTGGGAAAGGGTTTTGACGAAGAATCCGTGAAGTTTCTCCGCGTCGAGTACGATGAGCTCGTCGAGCGCGTCAAACAGGGCGGCACCGATCAGCAAATTTTGGATTGGTGCTTCACAGTCGGCCGCAAATCGACTGAGGACGAAATTTTATATTTGGAACGAATTCATGCGGAAGCGGGGCTGGAACGATGAAGTTTCGGAAATGGTGGTGCGCCGGAAAGTCGAAGCAGGAATGTCCGACCGTTCCGATATTCAGACCTCATTCGAATTCATCGATGCCGATGAAGGGCGTCTGCCGAAATCCGGGTAGAGTCGGCACGCGGCGCAGTCGGACGACGCAGCGTGCCGTCGCCACCCGTCATTCCTCAAGGGTGTCGATTCGTTCGGCCAGATTAAAATCAAGCTCCGTCAACCCGCCTTTGCTGTGCGTTGAAAGCATCAGACAGACCTTATTGTAGCGGATGTCTATATCGGGGTGATGTTCTTCTTCCTCAGCCACCTCAGCGACCCTGTCGACAAAATCGATTGCGTCGACAAAATCATCGAATTCGAAAGTGCGCTCGATTTGATTTTTCTCCAATTCCCATTCCGGGATCTTTTTCATCCGATCCTTGAGCTCGCTTTGTTTGATCAAGTCAGCCATAACGGGACAACGAGTATCACCCGAAAATCGTTTTGCAATGGCAAATCGACTGCCTAAAAAGCGAGTATTCGGCGAAGATTTCGCACCGAATCGAAAACCTCTACTGCGCATTGTCGCGCTTGCTTCGAGAGTCGCGACCAATCTTGCAGCACCGCGCGGACAGCGCCCTCTCCTTCGGCGGCGGACCGGATAAAACAGAATCCATTTTCGGCGGGAAGATACCGTTGCGCGCCAGTGTCTTCTGTCACTACCGGCCGGCCCGAAGCCAAAAACGCCGCAGCGCGATCGCTGACCCATCCCGTGCGCCACGTCACGTCCACGCCCTTGATAGCCGTGAACTCGGCAAGCGCGGTGGCGAGGTAGCGGCGGTACGTCCCAGGTGTGCGGGCGACGCGGTGTGGATCGGCGATTTGCCATCCGAGCCGGCGCAGTCGTTCCCTTTCGGGATCCTCCGGAGCGATATTCATCGCAAGCTCAAACCGCGCCTCGGGCACGCGCGCTGGAAGGCGTAGATAAGGTTCGAACGCAAATCTTTTGGAGAGATCTGGAAATTCGCCCGCGACCTCCACCGCCCCTCCCCAATACCATTGCCCTACCGTTGTGAATTTCGGTGAACGAGGCCGCGGTTGTGGCCGGAATAATTTCGTGTCCACGAGCGGATAGAACGTTTTCCAGGCGAGACTTGATTTCGGCAGCCGGCAGTCGTGTCCATGCACATTGAGTCCGATCGTCCAAAATTCGTGGTGGTACGACTGACCCACCTCCATCTTCGTCATCCAATAGAAAATTTCGCTGGGGTCGAGATCGCAGAAAATACGCCGCTCAAATTCCAGTACCAGTGGCGGATGAATCGAGTAGGCGAGATTGAGTAGAACATTCGGGCCGCTGAGGCGCTCGAGTAGCTCGCGTCTAGAAATCCCGATGCATTGCAGGGAATCCAAATCCTGCGGATCCGCTGCCGGCTTCTGGTAAAGCAAACAATAGCGCCCCGCTAATCCGTGCGCCCGCAATTGCCTTTGGAAATTCCTGATCTTTGACCGGTCTGCCGAGGCATCATTCGTAGCCGGCAAGAGCTCCAGCCAGATCGCTTCGAGCTTGAGTCGCTGCAGACCGAGCATCCATTGCAGCGGCACGGAAAAATTGCCGCCGCCTTCGCCATATTTCGCAGCAAAGCCGCAGCCCAAAAAGATCGTCACGCGAGCAGAATGGTCTTTCCGCTCGCGTGCTCAAGCTCCAAAGGTTCTCTAATTTTAGAAGATGCGATTGTGCGCCGGCATCTTCGCTGTTCCAGGGAACACATGGTCTGGCTCCGCGCGCTGATCGCATAGATCCGCGTTGGGCACCGGCGTCACTGAACCGAGGAATTGCGGCGGTTTGCGTGCTTGCATCCGCTGTTCCAAATCGTAAGCGAAGCCAATCAATTTTGATTCACGCAGAAAGGTGCTGTACATCAGCATTCCCGCGGGCCTGCCGGTAGGGGGACGGATTCCGACGGGAAGCGACAGGTTCGGATAACCTGCCACCGCGGGCCCGGTCGAATTTGTAAGATGCGGTGCGACGATTGCATCCAGATTGTGGGTGGCGAGCGCATTGTCGATGCCACGGCGCGCTAAATACTGGGCGCGATTTCGCGCGTTAAAATACATAAGATTAGTAGGATAACCCATCGTCTGTTCTGCGAGCTCAAAGATGTCCTGGCCGTAGTAGACCAGTTCTCGTCTGCAATGTATCTGGTTGAACCTAATCAGGTCAGCCAACGTTCGCATGGTTGTGTTGGTGAGCGTTGCGAGGTACTGCGCGATTTGCACTTTAAATTCATACAGTAGCGCGGTGAACTCGTAATCGGTGTATTCGAATACGTCGCCTGTATCACAGTCGACAACGGTTGCACCCAGCTCTTTCATCACTTCCAATGCGTGCTCTGCAAACCCTACCGTCGAGGCATCCCCCGGAATGCCGCTGCCATAGTAATTGTAATCGAAATAGCGGACGTCGCGTCCGATTCGAGCGCCTTGCAGTGCGCCGCGTCGCAGGAACCGCGTATAGTCATCCGGTAACGGCTGACCAATTACGCTACCGAAGGGCGACTTCAATGCATTGAGAAGAATCGCAACGTCGGTGACGGTACGGCCCATTGGTCCAGCCGTGTCCTGTTGATGAGAGATCGGAATGATCCCTTGTTGCGAAACAAGGCCAACAGTCGGTTTCAAACCAACAATACACTCGACAGCCGATGGTCCGGTGATTGATCCATCTGTCTCAGTGCCGACTGCGACCGAGCACAAATTCGCAGCGACGCCATTCGCGGAACCGGAGCTGGAACCCCAGGATGTGTAGCTCAAGTTGTATGCATTAATTGTATTTCCGCCCCGCGCACTCCAGCCGACGGCGAGAGGGTAGGCGATGTCACTGCCGCGGAAGTTTGCCCATTCTCCCAGATTGGTTTTGCCAAGGATCACTGCGCCGGCACTGCGCAGGCGGCGAATGATGAATGCGTCGCCCGGCACGAGGCTACCAATCAGCGCCAGCGATCCGGCAGTCGTTTGCATCAGTTGTTCATTCCCATTACAAACTTCAGGTTCGGTCGCGATGTTATCCTTGACCAAAACAGGAATTCCGTGAAGCGGTCCGCGAATGTGTCCGTTACGCCGTTCCTCATCGAGTTCCTGCGCGATGCATACGGCGACTGGATTTGTTTGGATTACCGAATGCAGCAACGGGTTTAGCGACTCGATGCGATCGAGGTAGCCCCTCACCAATAGCGCGCTGGTCAATTGACCCGAAGCCATCGCGTCCTGAAGCTCGGGGATTGTCGCCTCAACAAATTGGAAGGTCCCCGCAGCTGAAACAGATCGCGAGAGGAGTGAAGTTAATCCACCACCTAACAGCGCCGCGCTGCCCAGAGCCGCCGTGCCGATAAATTTGCGGCGTGTGATGCTATCGTTGAGGTCGGTACGATCAGGGTCTTGCTTGTTCATGGTATTCTTCCGTTAACGCTGCTTCGCGAGTAAACAGACGTGAGGTTAAGATTTGTTGTGACTGATAACGATCCGCGCCGCTTGGTTCGGATTCGAGCTTAGGTGCTGTTCGCGATGCAAACTCCATAGCCCTTACTTGAAGTAATCGATCCGAGTCTTTAAATCGGTTGGAAATTCTGCGCGCTCATTTGACCGCCCCGCTGTTCCTCCGCAAATTACCGCTCTTCACGGGCGCCCGTAGCTCAACTGGATAGAGCATCTGACTACGGATCAGAAGGTTAGTGGTTCGAATCCTCTCGGGCGCGCTCCCCTTTACTTACGCTTACTCCTGCTCTTGGTCATGATCGAGTCAGATCACTGGAAATATGGCCGGACCTGCGCGTATTTTTTTTCTCCGATCCCGCTAACTCGCTTCAGATCATCAGCGCTTCGGAACGGTCGCGCGGCGATGATACGCGCCGCCACCACGTAGCCGATTCCCGGAACAGTTGTTAGCTCTTTTTCTGTCGCTGTGTTGATGTCGATGTTCCCGAGCGGAGTCTTTTCCTTTGGGTGTGATCGATTGGTAGCGACTGGACTGCTGCGCGCGATCGTCGCGGCTGGTTTCGTAATTGGAAAAACGGCGTGCGAGTCCGCACGTAGCGACCGTGACTGAGCCTTTCCGCTGGCAACAAAAGAACTGAAACCCGAAGCCGTTTGTCCGTGCGCGTTCAATCGTCCCGCGTTGACGCCCCAAGCTCCGATGTTATCTCGTTTGGCTTCATCCTCGAATTGCTGGAGCTTTTCGAGTTCAATTCGCGAACTCGTTAGCCCCGGCGGGGCGGCTTTGAAACCGTAAGATCGAGCTAGGCCGTTGCGTACCAGTTGCTCGCCCAAATCACCTTCTTTGGTCTCAACGAACGCATAAAAACGTTCCAATCTGCTCTGACCGAGCGCATCGGACATATGCGTGAATACAGTGAACGGCTGGGACAATTTCTCCTGCATAAAGTCTTTTGCCGCTCGACCTACTTCGATCGCCTGCGGTACCGTGATATTAAAGTATTTCGCCTGTTCAACCAGCCGTCGCGGCGTCATTTCGTCCGTTTCAGGCGCATCGACGAAATAAAGACGAAACAGGTATTCTTTCTCACCGGCGCTAACGTGAAAGCTGTCGCCGTCATTCGCCGGGTTCGGGATGAGTCGGCAATCTTTCAACGCAATCCAATCTTTGGATTGATCTCGTGCGCAAACATCGACAGCCGCGCTCCAAACAATAACAATCGTAATGAGCGCGCCTACACCGACTCGCGAGAAAATCGTAAACCGGGAAATCAATCGAGCACCTCGAATCGGCTTACGATCTTGTCAGCTAACAGCGTCCTCTCAAGCCATTTTAAGCCGCGACAAATGCACGGCGTATGCGGCGACCAGTCCGCCTAACACGCTGCCGGCGATCACGTCACTGACAAAATGGTAATTCATGGCCACGAGACTCAGGAGCATTGGAACAGCAAGAACCATCGCGATCACTCGCGTGCCGGGCATCGCCATCATCCACACTCCAGCGAATCCCAGAATTCGGCAGGCATGCCCTGACGGAAAACTGCCAACGTCGTCGCCTCGCTGAAAGGGATGAAACCCGTATGTTCCTGTGCCGATGAGGGAGGGATTGTCATGCGTCCAGGTCTCCGGCCAATAGCGGCCGCAAACGTCGCCTAACGAGATCCGGAAATCGTCCGCGACGATCAAACTGATACAGGCGACGAGCAATACCTTCTGCCATTGCAAAAACGGTCCCCACGCTCGCCTAACCACCAGGATCGTCACTACCAGAGCCGACCAGTTCTGCACTTCGGGCGGCGGGTACGTGAGCCAGCGAAAGACTTCAATCGTGTTGATGTGATGGTTGTAAATAAAAAACGCGACGGTGCGATCAACCCAGAAGTAACAGATCACCACTGCGAGAATGCACGAGCCTGTTACGATGAAGCTGCGTCGCAGAAGATTGCGATACTCCTCACTCGTCGTCATTCCTGCGGCACTTCGAATTGACTCATCAGTTTGAACGTCTCGTAGCGCTTTGCGATTTCCTCCATCGAGAGATTGCGCAAACGCTCCAGACTGAATGCTTCCACGCAAAAACTGGCCAGAACGCTTCCGTAGATCATTGCCTTGCGAAGATCGTTGAACTGGACCGTTTTTACCCTGCCCGCGAGATAGCCGGCCATGCCACCGGCGAACGTGTCCCCTGCCCCGGTCGGATCGTGAATGTCTTCAAGTGGGTATGCGCCACAACTGAAGAAGCGATCGTCTTCGCCGAAGAGCAGCGCGCCGTGCTCACCTTTTTTAATGGCAACATGGGACGGCCCCATTTTCTGAATCCGCCGACCGGCCTTGATGAGGCTCGTTTCTTTGGTCATCTCGCGCGCTTCGCTGTCGTTCAGGATCAAAAGATCAACGCGGCGAAGTAGCGCGTCGAGATCTGCCCTCGCTGTCTCAATCCAAAGGTCCATGGTGTCGGCGACAACGAAACGCGGACGCTCCATTTGTTCGAGCACGTGTGTTTGGAGCGACGGCGCGATATTCGCCAACAAAACGAAATCGGTCTGCCGATATGTGTCCGGCAACTCGGGCTTGAAATCTTTAAACACATTGAGATCGATGGAGCGCGTCTGGCGCGTGTTCAGGTCCCAAGAATATTCGCCTGACCAGCGGAACGTTTTTCCATTCACGCGCTGCACGCCTTCGGCATCAATGTTGCGCGACTTCCAAAAATCGAATTCAGATTTCGGAAAATCATTACCTACGATGCCGACGAGCCGGACCGGAGAAAAGAAACTTGCCGCGAGTGCGGCATAAGAAGCCGAACCGCCTAACAACTCGGTGTGTTCCTCGACCGGCGTCTTAACGGTGTCGATTGCAATAGATCCAACGATGAGAACAGGCATGATTAGAATGACGAATGCTTCCGTGCCGTTGAATCGTTGAATCGTTGAATCGTAATCCGATGTGACGGTGTAACCATGTAACGAATTACGGTGATCTTACGATCATTCACGCCAGCATATCTGTGGCGCAGCGCGCGTAATCAACAATGTTGTGCGCCTTGAGCAGCGCTGAGACCATGACAACCCGCTTTGCGCCGGCGTCAATCACGCTCTGCAACGTGTCGATGTTGATGCCGCCGATACAGAATATCGGCAGGTTCACTTCTGTGTGGACGCGTCTGATGTTTTCAAGACCAATCGGAGCGTAATCGGGTTTTGTGGGAGTCGCGAAAATCGGACCGAAGCCGATGTAGTCCGCACCTTCGCGCTGCGCGGCGCGCGCTTGCTCTAAACTGTGCGTAGATTTTCCGATCAAAATGTCGCGCGCCGCTTTCTGTCGCACGATTTCGATCGAATCATCATCCTGGCCGACGTGCACTCCTTCAACCGGCACGCGCATCGCGATTTCAGCGTGGTCGTTCACGATTACCGGCGTGGAAAATTCCACTGCCAATTTATGTAACTCCGCTGCGAGATCCAGGAGTTCGCCGACTGGCTTGTTTTTTCCGCGTATCTGAATCAGATCGACGCCACCCTCGATCATTTGCTCCACAATGCGAGCGGCATCGCCTCGCTCGACATAGCCCAGATCAATAATCCCATAGAGACGACATTCGCTGAGCGCGGTCATCGGACTGCATTTCACTCATGCAAACGAAGAGGCCGCGACTTTAGATTAAGTTTGCCAGCTGAAATGAGGCGGTCGATCAAACCGGTGTCGTAATTTCCGTCGCGAAAATCGCCATCTCTCATCATCGCGGCATGAAACGGCACTGTGGTTTTAATGCCCGTGATATAGTACTCGTCCAGCGCGCGGCGCATTCGATCGATGGCATTGATACGTGTGGCGCCAACCGTAATTATTTTCGCGATTAGTGAATCGTAATATGGCGGCACGGTGTAGCCCGTATAAACGTGCGAGTCGATGCGGACGCCGCGACCACCTGGCGCATAGTAAAAATCGATGCGGCCCGGTGTTGCCTGGAAGTTGTTGGCCGCGTCTTCGGCATTGATACGGCATTCGATCGCGTGTAGCCGCGGTTCCGCGCGCGCGACATGTGGCGAGAGCGGCTGCCCGGCGGCGATGCGGATCTGTTCCTTCACGAGGTCGCATCCATAAACCTCCTCCGTGACGGTATGCTCCACCTGGATGCGTGTATTCATTTCCATGAAGTAAAAATGCCTGTCCCGGTCGAGCAGAAATTCGATCGTTCCCGCGTTCTCGTACCCGACTGACTTAGCCAATTTCACCGCAGCATTTCCCATTTTCCTTCGAAGACTTGGCGTCATCACGGTCGATGGACATTCTTCGATGACTTTTTGATTACGCCGTTGAATTGAGCAATCGCGTTCGCCAAGATGGATGAGGCGGCCATGGCTATCGCCCATGATTTGAAATTCAATGTGGCGCGGATTGACGATAAGTTTTTCGAGATACACCTGATCATTTCCAAATGCTTTCTGCGCCTCGTGACGCGCGCTATGGAAAGCGGATTTAAGGCTGGGCTCATTATGTGCAGCGCGCATCCCGCGGCCGCCTCCGCCGGCGGCCGCTTTGATCATCACTGGGTAACCAAGCTTCCTTGCGATTTTCATCGCATCTTCCTCTGTCTCGACGATTCCATCGCTGCCAGGCGTCACCGGCACACCAGCTTTGCGCGCAGCTGCACGAGCAGCGTTCTTGTCGCCCATCAGTTGCATCGCTCGCGAGGAAGGGCCGATGAACTTGATATTGCAGCTTTCGCAGACTTCCACGAAATGCGGATTCTCCGCGAGAAATCCATAGCCGGGATGAATCGCGTCAACATCGCCGATCTCAGCCGCGCTCATGATCCGATCGATTTTTAAATAACTTTCAAGGCTGGGCGCCGCACCGATGCAGATCGCTTCGTCGGCGAGCTGGACGTGGAGCGAATCGACGTCTGCTTCGGAATACACTGCGAGCGTGCGAACGCCGAGTTCCTTGCAGGCGCGAATCACCCGTAGCGCAATTTCTCCGCGATTAGCAACGAGAACTTTTTGGAACATCTGGGACGCTCGATTCAGCGCGGCCGGCGGTCGCGCCGTACCATGTTTTAACGGACCCTGAAAAGCGCCTGGCCAAATTGGACCGGCTTACCGTTTTCTGCGAGCACTTCGGCGATAACGCCGCTGGTTTCCGCCTTAATCTCGTTCATCACTTTCATCGCTTCTATGATGCAAACCACGGTGTCCTCGGTGACAGGTTTCCCCACTTCGACAAAAGGGGGCGTGTCCGGCGATGCAGCGAGATAAAAGGTACCAACCATCGGCGAAACGATTTCTTTCATCGGAACGGTTTCGATCGCTTTCGCAGCAGGCGGCGGCGGTTCAGCTGCTGCGACGGCGCCTTTGGCCGGACCATCCGCCGCAGTTGATGCAGCTGTCGCCGTTTGCGAAGCAGAAACGCCTCTCTGCAGCTTCAGACGGAAGCCTTCCTTTTCAATCTCAAACACGGAGAGATCGTGCTTTTTCATCAAATCGATGATCGCTTTGATTTCTTTGATGTCTTTGGGATCCACGGCCAGCTCCTGATTTAACGCTAAGGGGTTTTAGGTAAAACAGTTTTGCTAGCCAGGTCAAGCACGGGAATCGAGGCTTCGGTTACTGATTGATCGAGTAATACCCTTTGAACTCAGGCATATTCCCTCCTTCACTTATTCCATTACTCCCCTCCTCCACTTCGAAATCGTGGACGAAACTGACGACTACGTAGTCGTCAACAAGCCGCCGTTTCTTCTC
>DASXYB010000202.1:0-3033 GCA_036502745.1 Candidatus Udaeobacter sp. | reverse complement strand
CCGCGATTGGGGGGTATTGCGCGGCGGCTCCTGGGCCACCAGTAATCGTCTCGAAATGCAATCCTCTTACCGAAATGTAGTTGATCGCAATGATCGAGACGTGATTTACGGATTTCGCTGCGTGCTTGCGACGAAAGCTGGCGGTGAGGCGAAAGAAGACTGAATGGTCGGCGACTTCGAACTCCCGGATCAAGCCTGCGTGTGCCGGGCGTAGTGCCTGTCAACGCCCTTTGGAAGCAGGCGTTTGCGACCGCGTTGGCGTCGGCGTGCAAGAGTGGCGCGGCCACCCTTTGTTCGCATACGCGCGCGAAAACCATGCTGGCGTTTACGCGTTCGTTTTGATGGCTGGTAAGTGCGTTTCATAGACCGTGAACTTGTTCCGGCTCCGTCTGGGAGCGCGTACACTAGGGGCATGGCAAGCATTGTCAACGACCGGCCGGAGGGACTGTGAGGCGCGACCGCTTTCGCTCGGGGGACTGCGTTATGCTATCAGGCAAGAGGGTCTAATTACTAAGTTGCCAACAAGGCGAATTTTTGAAATAACCACTTGCAGAAATGGCGGAGAAACAAGATGTCGTGGTCGAGCCGGCGACGGAAGCCGACTTGGATGAGTTGTCCGAAATGCTCGGCGAACTGTTTTCTCAGGAAGGCGACTTCCGTCCGGATAAAGACAAACAGCTCCGGGGACTGCGGCTCATTTTCGAACAGCCGAGCCGTGGCCGCGTTTTTGTGCTGCGGCGCAACGGCGCCATCGTCGGAATGATCAATTTGCTCTTCACCATCAGCACGGCTGAAGGCGGTTTCGTCATGCTTTTGGAGGACCTGGTGGTGCACACCCAGTACCAAGGTCACGGCTATGGCAACAAGCTTCTCGAACACGCAATTGATTTTGCGAAGAAGAAAAACTTTCTCCGAATCACGCTGCTGACGGATCGTCCCGAAAATGTGGCGCAGGCGTTTTTCCGGAAGCATGGTTTCGTCGATTCCTCGATGATTCCCATGCGCCTTTGGATCGCGCCGCAGCAAAACTCGGAGCAATAATCGGCGTCAGTTCGGCGCCGCCACGTAACTTAGGCTTCCCAGTCTGTAAGTCGTGCAGGCTTCGCAGCGTGCCCGCTGTCCGAGCAGGCATGGATGCCTGTGTTACGATCAGCGGTTCTTCTTCTCGATCCAGGCGCTCAGCTGGGTCGTCAGCCGTTTCTTGAATTCCGCGCGGAACTGAATCTCATCTACGACTTTAGTTACTTCGGGCGCGCTTGCTGGGGCTAGATTTTTTGCGGCGTAATTTTTTAATTCGTCCGCGCGCGAGTCATCGGAGAAAAACGTAAACAGACTGGCCGCAAAGCGGTTTGCACCTGCGGCGTCGACCTTGGCAAGCAACGCTTTAATATGTGCTTTTGCGAACTCCCAGGCAACGTCGGGAAGACCGCTGTCGCGAGCGACTCCCGAAACCAGAAAGACGGCACGGCTCGTTGGCAACTCGTCCGTAAGCGTAATCGCAAGCGTCTTCTTCACCAATCTCGCATCGCTCGCGCCAGCGAGCGCGTTGTAGTAATTCTGTTTGTCCTCAATACTTGTACTTTTTAGACCGAGCTCGTGCAGTTTGTTCCAAGTCTTGTCATCGGCATAGTGGCCGACTACTGACAAAACTGATGCGCGCAGATCCGGTGGGAGCGACGCCGGATGCTCAACGTATTTCTTGAAATGTTCGCGGCAGCTAGCGACAACATCGGGATCATTGAAATCTCCGAGGGCGCCAATCAAGCTTGCCCGCAGTCTTCCAGCGTTCGGTGGTTCGGCCGGTTTCGGCTCCCATCCCAACGTCACAAATGTGGGGCGCAAAAGAGATCGGGCGTAACGTTGGAATTTTTCACGTTCAGAACTGCCGACCAACAGACCGTTCATGAACTCCAGCACGTTGATGATTTGTTCGCGTTCGGCCAGATCGCTAGAAGCGGGCAATTGTTCGACTAATCCAAAATAGAGCGAAACCGGCGCCCGGCCGGCTTCCGCAAGCGCCCAGGCATCGCTCATAAGATTCACCCGATCTTCAACGCTTAAGTTTGGGAGCGCCTTAATCAATAATTTCCATGATCGGTCATCGTATTCGACGCGATAATTTCCAGCGCCACCGAGGTTCAATTTCAGTGCGCGATCCGCGGGAATGTTTTCCAGAGCCGCCGTCTTATGGCTCATCAACAAAGTCGCCGGTGTTTCGCTCACAACCGAATACGTTAACGGGATTTGCCAGACCAGTGACGAGGCGTTTTTGAAATTGACGGTGAAACGCTCCTGAGTAAGCCGGACCTTGCCGTCAGCCTCTCGCTCAACGATCACGAGGGGAAATCCCCGCTGCTCGGTCCATCCTGCCGCAATTTCACCTACTGATTTATTCGAAGCTTCCGAGAGCGCGTTCCACAAATCCGCAGTGGTGGTGTTCGAATATTTATGCGCCGCGATGTACCGCTGGATTCCATCGCGGAAAACGTCTTCGCCCAGAAAACTCTCCAGCATTCGAAGGAACGACTGACCTTTCTTATAGGTGATGTCGTCGAAGGCGCTGTTAGCTTCCGCTTCCGTTGCGATAGGCTGCTGAATCGCATGCGTGGTAGAACGCGCGTCACCTTCCATGGCCGCTTCCTTCGCGATTCCGCTACGCCGCGTAGGATCCCGCGGTATGCTTCGTGCCAGCCAGACTTCCCATTGCGGGTTGAAATTCGCCGTGCATTTGCTGCCCATCCACGAGGCGAATCCCTCGTTGAGCCAGAGGTTGTCCCACCACGCCATCGTTACAAGGTCCCCGAACCACATGTGCGCCATCTCGTGGGCTAGCACCTCATAGACGTTTTGCTTCGTTTCACCGGAGGAATTGTTCGGATCGAATAAGAGCCTCGATTCGTAATAGGTGATGCCACCCCAGTTCTCCATCGCACCACCGAAGCCGCCGGGAATAGCAATTTGATCCAGCTTCGGCAGGGGATAAGGCACGCCGAAATAATCGTTGTAGTACTTCAAAATCTCCGCTGAGGCATT
>DASXYB010000201.1:0-9783 GCA_036502745.1 Candidatus Udaeobacter sp. | reverse complement strand
ATTGAAAGCGGAATTAGTTTTCTCGGGTCGAACATTTTTCAGTTCGCCAAGTATCCCGCGAACGTGAATGTCGGCGGCGAGATCAAGAAGAAATATCAAAACCGCCGCAACATCACGTATCGCGAGGCGCTGCATTACGCGAACTTGATGCAAGGCAATGCACGCGAAATTTGTCTCAAAGCTTTCGGATACGAAGTGAAGGGACAGGCTGTTTACCATGGTGTGAAGACAACGCCGAGTCTTCTCATCGTTGGAACAAACGGAAGTTTCCTTACCGCAAACGCCTATACCCTTGGTTATGGCCGCAACTTGAACGACGAAGACGTCGAGCTCTCACGCAGGGTGATTGTGGTTGGCAAAATGATCGAGAAACGATTGTTCCCCCATGAATCACCGATCGGCAAAGTGGTGAGAGTCAGCGGCCACACGTACACAATCGTCGGTATGCTCGCGGAGAAAGGAACTTCCTTCGGCCAAAGCCAGGATGACGTTTGCATCATGCCGATCACGCGGTTCTTCGAGGATTTCGGTGAAGCGAAGCGCACGGTGAATATCGCCACGCAAGCGTTCTCCACCGAGACTTACAATCAAGCGATGGACAAAGGCATAAGCGCCATGCGTATTGCGCGTGGACTGCGCGCCGACCAGGAAAACGATTTCGAGATTTATTCGAACGACTCACTGAAAAGCGCATTCACTTCAGTGGCGGGTGTCGTGCGCATCGGTGCGTTTGTCGTCAGTTTCATCGCGCTCCTGGCTGCAGGGATCGGTATTATGAACATCATGCTCGTGAGCGTTACCGAACGGACAAAAGAGATCGGCGTGCGCAAATCGATTGGTGCACGCAGTCGCGACGTTTTGCGTCAGTTCCTCACCGAAGCCGTGTTTATCTCGGAAGCCGGCGGAATTCTCGGAATCATTCTTGGAATCGTCGCCGGCGATCTGCTGGCAGCTTGGCTCAAGGTGGACGTCATTTTCCCTTACGGCTGGGCAATTGCTGGTCTCCTCGTCTGTTCCGCGATCGGCATTGGCTTCGGTCTCTACCCGGCTTATCGAGCTGCCAATCTCGATCCTATCGAAGCGTTGCGTTACGAGTAAACAACAGCCGCGCGTAGCGAAATATTTGTCCACGACCCGCTGAGGCAACGTGCCGGCCAGTCCGGTCTGTTATTCCAAATCGAGCGCCTTGAAGGTCGCATCGACGTGCTCGAAATGAATGTCGAGTGAGCAGAGGCGATCGATTTCTGCTGGTGAAAGCCGGGCGACGATTTCCGGTTCGCTTTTCGCGTTCTCGCCAAATGTCCCCTCCCCTTTCCACGTTTTCATCGCTGCACGTTGCACCGCTTCATATGCGTTCTTCCGCTCCGCGCCGGCGCGCGTGAGCGCGAGTAGAATCGATTGACTGAAATACAGGCCCTTGGTCAGCGCGAGGTTTTCCGCCATTCGGTCTGGATAGACCTGCAATTTTTCCACGACGTCACGCAATTTCACGAGCATGTAATCCAGCAGGATACATGAATCGGGCAAAATGATGCGCTCGGCGCTCGAGTGGCTGATGTCGCGCTCGTGCCACAGTGCGACATTCTCCAGTGCCACTACGGCATTCCCACGAATTACGCGGGCTAATCCGCTCAACCGCTCATTCGTGATAGGGTTGCGTTTGTGCGGCATGGCAGAGCTGCCTTTCTGACCTTCGCCGAAAAATTCTTCGACTTCGAGCACCTCAGTACGCTGCAGATGGCGAAACTCCGTGGCCCAGCGATCGACACTCGATGCGATGACGGCAAGAGTAGCCATAAATTCTGCGTGCCGGTCGCGTTGCACGATTTGCGTCGAAAGCGTCGCGGGTTTCAATCCGAGCTTCTCGCAAACCGAACGCTCGATTTTCGGATCGATGTGCGCGTGCGTACCGACTGCGCCGCTGATTTTGCCAACTCGAATACGCTCTCGAGTTTGCGTGAGACGCTCAATAGCGCGACCGAATTCGTCATACATAAGCGCCAGCTTTAGTCCAAACGTGATCGGTTCGGCATGCACGCCGTGGCTGCGACCGATCATCGGTGTCATCTTGTACCGGCGTGCCTGATCTGCGATCACGTTTCGAACTGCTTCGAGATCGTCGAGAAGGATTTGGCACGACTCGTTCAGTTGCACGGCGAGCGTCGTGTCCAGGATGTCCGATGAAGTCAGGCCCTGGTGAATCCAGCGCGATGCTGGTCCTACTGATTCGGCCACGTTTTCGAGAAAAGCGATTACGTCGTGATTCGTTCGCTTTTCGATTTCGAGGATCTTGGGAATCGAGAACTGCGCCCTTTTTCGAATCTGAGTAGCGTCTTCTTTCGGTATCTGGGAAAGCTCTGCCATTGCCTCGCAGGCGAGCACTTCAATCTCCAGCCAGACCTCAAACTTGCGTTGGTCCGACCAGATTTTGCTCATCTCCGGTCGGGAATAACGGTCGATCACGTTGGGAACATAAAAGCGACCGCGGTGAGCGAAAAGATTTTTCGAACGCCACCTTTTTCCATTAACACCTCGCTTCAGCGGAGGTGCTGTGATCTCAATCGTGCTGTAAACCAAACCGCTAAACCGGGTGCGGTCCCATGTAGTGCATAGCAGCGCGCTAAAGCACGTGTTCCTGAAAACACACTGCATGTATGCGCGAGGAGCCGCGGCATCATACCCATGATGCCCACATACACGAAGAGAAGACGGTTATAGTCAGCCGAAACTCTCGAAAAGAGCCGCTGGCTTAGCAAACTCGGGCGCGCAGGAAACGTCCGTTATCCTTTACGCGTACCTTGCCGCTGGCCAGAAGATCTGCGACGGCTGCCACCGTCTCTGTGCTGCTACGCGTGCAGGAACTGACTGCCAGAATCAAATCACCGAGCGACAATCGAGCGCGCGGTCTCATGATTTGGCGAAACTGGAGATTTCTCTTCATACTTTGGCTGTCTTTAGCAGGTCTAATGCCATCGGTCGTTGTGAATATGTTTTCCATCGTAAGAGGTGAGTTATTCAGTCGTTATCCACTTCAGAACTGACCGCACAACGACACATTTGTTCAATTTTAAAACACGAATAAGATGTAAACGCCTCAACGAGGGGCAGCTGCCAATCGCGAATTGTCGGACTGCGACGCCTGCCCAACTCTTGATCCGCTGTGCCGGTTAACCGCTTTGGCGCGACTTCAGCTTCTTCGCTTTTTATCTGTGAGACTGACCACCAGCAGATAAAGAACGGTGATTACGACGCATGCGATTACGATCGTGTGAAAGTTACCGCTCTCTTTTACGGCTTTGATCAAAGCCGTCGCGTCTTTCGACTCGATCATTTCACGCGTCAGTACTTTCTGACCAAACCACGCCAGGACAGAACACCAGAGGGCCGATCCGGCCAAGGTCATGACGCTGAATGTGGCGAAATTCATTCGAATGATTCCAGCGGGAATGGAGATGATATGGCGGATTACCGGCAAAAGGCGCGCAAAGAAAATGCCTCCTGCTTCGTACCGGCGAACCCATCTTTCGGCCCGTTCTAGTTTATGCTCGCTCAACAGAAAATAGCGTCCCCATCGGGCGATGAAGACGCGCCCAAGCCACAACGCAGCCCAATAGGTCGCCGTGGCTCCAAGCCACGAGCCGAACGTACCCGCAGCTATGACGCCGAACGTGTTTAATTTTCCTTCCAGCGCGAGAAACGCGGCCGGGGGAATAACGATCTCGCTGGGCACCGGGAAGATCGAGCTTTCCATTGCCATGAGCAAAATAATTCCCACGTATCCCCATTGCTCGACCCACTGAAACCATATTTGAACCAGATGATGCATATTGTCACTCCGAGCGCTTCGGCTACCCTCAGCCCAAGCCCTGCCGAAAATCTTTCCTCGAATGAATTCGCCCTAGTTCAGTCCAAAAACTAAAATCCGCAATTCAAAATTCAGATGTCGATTTACCGGCGCGTCCTTCGCTACTATCAGCCGTTCTGGGGAAAAACGACAATCGGCTTGTTTCTGTCGCTGGTCGGTATTGGCCTGAATCTGCTCAAGCCATGGCCGTTCAAGATCATCGTGGATGATTTTCTCCGCCCAACGCCGGCTGCGCGAGGCGATTGGCGCACATGGGTTCCCCTGCTCTGTCTCGCGCTGGTCGCGATCCAGTTCGCATGGGGAATCATCAACTGGATCACGAATTATTTGTTCGTGAAGATCGGCCTCGAGGCGCTGCTTAGGCTCAGAACCGATCTGTATTCTTATCTGCAACGGCTCTCTCTCAAATTTCACGACGCGCGGCGGTCTACCGACTCCAGTTTTCGCGTCGCGTACGATTCGCAGTCGATCCAAACAATCTACAATAAAGGTTTCACCAACATCTTTGCTTCGGTAACCGCGCTATTCGGCACATTCATCGTTATGCTAAGGCTCGACTGGATATTGACGCTACTTTCCCTGGCAATTGTGCCTCTGATCGTGGGCGCGATTTATTTCTTCGCACGCCGGATTCGGACTGAATCGACTTCGATTCAGGAACAGGAAAGCGCCGTGCTTGCGCAAGCGCAGGAGGGACTCAGTTCGATTCGAATGGTGCACGCCTTTGGACGCGAAGACTTCGAGGTCCGCCAATTTCATCAGCAGGCGCAGCAAAGTTTGCAGGCAAATCTGCGGCTGACGTTAACAAACGTGAACAGCGCGCTGGTGATCAGCACGCTGATGGTTATCGGGACGGCGGCGATGTACTACGTAGGAACTTTGCATGTGCTCGCCGGGACACTGAGCCTCGGCTCGTTACTGGTTTTCAGCGCTTACCTCCTGATGCTGTATCAACCGCTGGAATCCCTGACGTACACGACATGGGCAATGGAAGGCGCTACAGCTGGCGCGAAACGCTGCTTCGAAGTGCTGGATAGTCAGGATGACGTCCGCGATTTACCGAATGCGGTCGACATTTCATCGGCAAAAGGCGCAATTGCGTTTTGCTCGGTTAGTTTTGGTTATGCCGAAAGCCGAATCATTTTGCGCGATATCAATCTTGTCATCGCGCCAAATCAAATTGTCGGACTCGTAGGCGGCACCGGCGCGGGTAAGAGCACGCTGCTCAGCCTGGTGCCGCGGTTTTACGATCCGGCCATCGGTTCCGTAAGGCTCGATGGTCGCAATGTCCGCGAAATTACGAAGAAATCTTTGCGGGCTCAGATCGCGATCGTCCTCCAAGACACGCTACTTTTTTCCACCACCGTTCGCGAGAACATCGCCTATGGCCGACCCGATGCGACAGAGGAAGAGATTGTTGAATCGGCGCGCCGCGCGCAGGCGGACGAGTTTATCCGGCAAATGCCGCAGGGATACAGCAGCCTAGTCGGTGAACGTGGCGGGCATTTGAGCGTGGGTCAGCGGCAGCGCATCGGGATCGCGCGAGCATTTCTGAAGAACGCGCCGATTCTGTTGCTGGACGAACCGACTTCGGCGCTCGACCCCAGCACTGAAGCTGCCATCATGGAAACCATCAAGGATTTAATGCGCGGCCGAACAACTTTAATTGCCACACATCGGCTGGCGACGATTCACAATCTTGACCAAATCATCGTGCTAGATCACGGACGCATCATCGAACAAGGTCGCGGTCCGGAACTGCTCACCCGCGGGGGCGTTTACGCGAAACTCTATGCATCGGGAAACTTTCCAACATAACCCGACCTTTTTGTCATGTTGAGCGAAGCGAAACATCTCTGGTTCATTTCCCCTTTCCGACGCCGGCTGTCACAGAAAACAATCAGAGATTCTTCGCTTTGCTCAGAATGACAATCATCCAATGAGCAACGTTAGAGAAGATCGACACGTGGAACACGATTGGTGGCGGGAGCCGATTCCGCCGAACGTAGAGTTCGGCGAGGGCTTTTATTGCGAGAGCGCGCAAATTTTCCGATTTCTCCGAAGCAAAAAACCGCGCGCAGTCGTCATCGGCCAACATGTTTCCTGTTACGCAGGATGCTCATTCGCCATCGGGAACAACGGCCAATGCACGATCGGCGATTTCACGCTGCTTAATGGCGCCCTGATCATGGCTGAGGAGAAGATCGAGATTGGCTCGCATTGCCTTGTTTCATGGAACGTCGGCATCGCCGATTCCGATTTTCATCCGCTCGAACCGGCGCAACGTCTGATCGATGCACAAGCGCTGGCACCGTATTTCAAAAATCGCCCGGAGCGCCCCACATTGAAAACCGCATCAGTCAAAATCTGCGACAACGTCTGGATCGGAATGAACGCTGTGATTTTGAAAGGCGTTACCATCGGCGAGAACTCAGTTGTCGCGGCGGGATCGGTGGTCACGAAATCAGTTCAACCGAATGTCGTAGTCGCCGGGAATCCAGCGAGCGTGGTCAAGCAATTTGAACGCGAAGGACGCTGAGTTCGTACAGATGAATTTTCCCTGTTAAACCTGCGCGCCCTCTGCGCTCTCGCCGGTAAACATGAAACGCAAGCGGATCGTGGTGATGGGATTCATGGGATCGATGCCGATCGCGGGCGTCGTGTGGCAACACATTCATTACGTGGTCGGACTGCAACGGCTCGGGCACGACGTTTTCTTCATCGAAGATTCAGCGCGCCTGCCGTACAACCCCGAAACATTCGAAGTGAACGACGAATTCGATTACGCGGCAAAAGTCCTCGACCGCCTCGCCCGCGACTTCGATTTCAAAAATCGCTGGGCGTATTGCGCACGTTACTTGCCAGGCAACCCAACTGCCGGCTTCTCGTTGAAGAAAATCCGGCAACTCTATCGCGAAGCCGATGCAATCCTGAATGTTTGCGGCACGCAGGAGTTCAATGACGACTTACTCGTTTCCGATCGCATTCTTTACATCGAGAGCGATCCCGGCGTTGAACAAATCAAAATCGACAACGGCGTAAAATCGACAGTCGAATATCTGCGCCGGCATCACGCGCTTTTTACCTTCGGCGAAAACATTGGGACGAAAGATTTTCCGGTGCCGTTGCATGGCTTCAAATGGCTGCCCACACGGCAGCCAGTCGTAACGGATCTTTGGAAAACCGCGCGCTCCCCTTCTCGTGCCGCGGTATTCACCACCGTGGCGAACTGGTCCACGAGCGGTTTGAAAGACATCACGTGGCGCGGCAAAAAATATCTGTGGAGCAAGTCGCGAGAATTTCTCCGATTCGTGTCGGCTCCAAAACCAGCTGGCGAAACATTCGAGATGGCAACCAACATCGACGACACAAAAACGCGCAGAAAATTTGCGCAAAACAATTGGCGTCTGACTTCACCACTGCAGATCAGCGTCGATTACTGGCTCTATCGCGATTACATCCAACGCTCGAAAGGTGAATTTACCGTCGCGAAGGATCAATATGTGAGGCTCAACACCGGCTGGTTCAGCGATCGCAGCGCATGTTATCTCGCTGCCGGGCGCCCAGTCATCACACAGGAAACCGGCTTCACCAAAAATTACGGCGGAAAAGAGGGACTCTTGTCATTTCAAACGGTGGACGAAATCACCGAGGGCGTGAAACGAGTCAATGCCGACTACAGGACGCACGCTCGTGCCGCACGCGAGGTTGCCCGCGAAGTCTTCGAAGCCGAAAGCGTCCTGGAATCACTCCTTGACCGGGCTGGCATCTGAGAAATCACCAAGGAAAGTCACCGACATTAGGATTGGAATTTCCAGGCAATCGAGGCACCATCACTGCATGAAAGTTGTCACCGTGATCGCCCGTATCCTTCTCGGGTTAGTCTTTGTTGTGTTCGGTTTGAATGCCTTTCTGCATTTCATTCCGATGGGAGCGCCGCCGCAGGGGTTGGCCGGAGAGTATTTCCATGCCTTTGCGGAAAGTGGTCAGGTCTACGTTATTGGCGCGCTTCAGGTCATTGCCGGTGCGCTTCTCCTGATTGGACGATTTGTTCCGCTGGGACTGACAATTCTCGGTGCAATCATCGTAAATATCTGGCTGTTCCACGTATTTCTCGCACCGGCGAATTTCGGACCCGCAATCTTAGTGACCATCCTTGAATTGTTTCTGGTGTGGCGATACCGCGGCGCGTTCAAAGGGATTGTGAGTCCCTGAATTCAAGCGATGGCTACACAAACCGACAAACAGACAGTTAATATTGTCGTGCGCGGCGGCGGCGAGAATTTTCAGCAGGAAGTCATTGCGGGTAAACATCACCTGGTGGCCGATGAGCCAGTGAGCGTCGGAGGCGGAGATGCGGGACCTGATCCGTACGATTATTTGCTCACGGCACTTGGCGTGTGCACTTCAATGACAATCGGATTCTACGCGCGACGAAATCGTCTGCCTCTGGAAAACATTACGGTTTCACTGTCGCACTCGCGCATCTATGCAGCGGACTGCGAGGAATGCGAAACGAAGGAAGGCATGCTCGATAGAATCGATATCGAAGTGGAACTGACTGGGCCATTAACTCCAGAACAGCACGCGAAACTGATGCAGGTCGCAGCCAAATGTCCCGTTCATCGGACGCTCACGTCCGAGATCAACATCAGAATGCGATCGGCGGAGACGCCACCTACCTAACGACAGGCATTGTAGCCACCGGCCTGTGGCCGGTCATCATGGCGCGTGTCTTCTACAAGACGGCCCGCAGGGCCGTGGCTACAGCGCGATAATTAGATCCGCTGCTCTTCCAGATCGTACACGTCGAACCAGTGATACACGACGCGGTTACGCGGGACATTTCGATGGATGTAATTCTCCATGTATTCCTGAACTTCGTGCGGCAGATCACCGAGACGCAGGTCACGTTCCTTGTTATTCCAGGCAATGATCTCGGCGCGCGGACGCTTCTTCGCATTTTGCTCAATCCATTCAGCGATCTGATCATCGGTTGCACCGCTGGCGACCAGCGAACGAAAATCGCCGTAATCAATTTCGGCAAAATTCAGCCAGCGCTGATCGAGCGGGCAATTGGAATGGTATTCGCCCTGCCAATCCACAAGCACGGCGCGGCATTTGTCCACGGCGCGCGCCGCCAATACATAACCCGCCAGCGTGGCGCGCGGGCTACGCGGAAATTGTTTTCCATCCCGCAAATCACGCGCAAGCAGTTTCACTTTGTCGAGGTTCTCAGCCGTCATGTTCTGTTTCTCTTGTTTTTGCATTTAGAAAAATGACCTCGGCTGGTGATTTTAAACGACGGTTTATTGCTTAATCGCAGCAGGAGCAGTAACCAGGTGTCCGCGAGTTGCCACTACTCGTCGGAGGAGCTCATCTTCTCCCATGGCTATTGGCGAGGCTCCGCTCAGGCTTTCGCGTTCAGCAATTCCGCCAAACGAAATTGCAGCAGATTCCCAATACGTTCGATGCTGATGTCCGCTGCCGGATAGCTCGCGAGAATTTTCGGATCGGCGGCATAGTGACCTTGCCTAACGAAAATTGTGGTCACACGTGCACCGCAGAATTTTTTTACCGCGGCCAGGATGCGTAATTTGTCATCGATTAACACATAATGTTTGGCTGGATATCGTTGCTCGACGTCGTCGAGTTCCTGCTCCTTGTGCACGTAAATCAACACACGACCGGCTACAGCATTGGCCAATCCTGAGCGACTTATCTTCAGCGGTTGGAAAACGACGTCGCCGTCCGAGAGAATGACCGCGGGACCCCAGTGCTGGACGTGCTCGATCACCTTGATCGTGTCGGGGAAAAGGCGCTCAGCGAAAGGATAGTTTATGAAAAAATTAGAAACGCACACCAGATTCGGAGCGCGCGGATGTTTGACCCGATACCTTTGCAAAGCCCCAAGATAA
>DASXYB010000200.1:0-2357 GCA_036502745.1 Candidatus Udaeobacter sp. | reverse complement strand
GCTTCAACGAATGGAATCGGAAAATCTTTTGGCCGCAGTTTTCCCGGATCAGCTCGCATGCCTGGAGCACATCGTGGGCGACCGTGAGATTCCAAATCATCCACTGGTGAAGCAGACGATTGATGATTGCCTCACCGAAGCAATGGACATCGACGGGCTGGAGGAGGTGTTGCGCAGAATGGAGCATGGCGAGATCCGCTGTATCGCACGCGACTTACCGGAACCGTCGCCGCTCGCGGCCGAGATTTTGAATGCGCGGCCGTACGCATTTCTCGACAACGCGCCGTTGGAAGAACGCCGCACTCAGGCCGTTTACACGCGTCGCGCCTCGGACAAAAACGGCAGCGACGGACTCGGTGTTCTCGACGCTGCCGCAATCGAAAAAGTTAAAAGTGAATCCTGGCCCGAAGCAACGAACCCGGATGAATTGCATGACGCGCTGATGTTGATAGGAGCAATGCCGCCTGAGGAGATTGAGCGGAGTGCGCGCGACGGTAGCGCACAACAATTCATATCAACGCTCGTAGCTGAGAACCGCGCGACCCGTATTCTCGTGTCTTTGGAGCGCGGCGATCCCGCGACTAAAAGTTTTTGTATCGCGGCGGAACGGCTTCCGATGCTTCGGGCGATTCATCCGAACGCTCTCTGTGAGCCGGAATTGGTTTTGCCTGAGTCCATGCATGGCACGACTTGGGAACGCGCCGATGCGATTCGCGAATTGGTGCGCGGTCGGATGGAGGTTTGTGGGCCAATTATGATCAGCGAACTCGCCGATACACTGGTTTTGCAACGCTCGGAAATTGACGCAGCGCTGCTGGCACTCGAAGCGGAAGGTTTTGTGTTGCGTGGCAAATTTCATCCCGATGTCGCCGAGCAAGAATGGTGTGATCGCAGATTGTTGGCGCGAATTCATCGGCTCACGATCGATCGATTGCGCGCGGAAATTCAGCCGGTCTCGATTCACGATTTCTATCGTTTTCTTTTTGCGTGGCAACGAGTCGACTTGGAACATCGGACCGAAGGCTTGGAAGGCTTGCAATCCGTCCTGGAACAGCTGGATGGTTGTGAGTTGCCATTGGCGGCGTGGGAATCTGCAGTGCTTCCGGCGCGTGTGGCCGATTACGATCCGGAATGGCTGGACCGGCTCTGTTTTTCCGGTCGTGTTGGCTGGGGACGTTTAAGCACGCCGCAAAATTCAACAACACGGGCTTCGGCACCACTGCGGACGAGTCCGATAGCGCTTTATCTGCGCGAAAATCTCGCCGATTGGATCACGTTGAGTTTGCCGAACTGGGCAACTGAACTTTCGGTCAACAGTCAAAGTGTGTTTGAGGCACTGCAAAGCGGCGGCGCGCTTTTTTTCAGCGAATTGATCAACCGCAGCGCCTTGTTGCCTTCCCAAGTTGAAGAGGCTTTGTCGCAGCTTGCGGCGCTCGGTTTGGTAACCTCCGACAGTTTCGACGGGTTACGTGCGCTGCTCGTTCCTTCAAATAAACGTCCGACCTTTGGCCGAACTTCTACAAAACGCCGGCGTAGAACAAACCTTGCCAGCATTGAGTTTGCAGGTCGCTGGTCATTGTTGCCAAGGAACAGTGCCGTTCCAGCCGCGATGGGCCGGGCGCAAAACGGCGCAGACCCGCGCGAGAAGGCACTGGAGAAATTCGCTCGCGTGTTATTGCGCCGCTACGGCGTAGTATTTCGCCGATTGCTCGAACGAGAAAGTTTTTCCGTGACGTGGTACGAGCTGGGGCGCACTTATCGGCGATGGGAAGCACGGGGAGAAATTCGCGGCGGTTATTTCGTTGGTGGTGTAAGCGGCGAACAATTCGCGTTGCCGGAGGCGATCGGTCTATTGCGGTCGATCCGCAAGAGCTCGTCAAACCAGGAGCTGATTACGTTGAGTGCTGCCGATCCCTTAAACTTGCAAGGCGTTCTCACGCCAGGAGCGAGAATCCCTGCGTTCACCGCAAACCGCATCTTATTTCGCGATGGACTGCCTATTGCTGCGCTCGAGTCACGCGAGATTCGAACGCTGTCCGATGAAAATTTCCCTGAGTTGCAAATCGAAAATGCTCTTCGAATTGGCAGGCTGCGGCCGTCGCTGCGGCCGTACTATAAGTAACGAACTGTCATCCTGAGCGGAGCGCAGCGGAGTCGAAGGATCCCGCGAAGTTACCGTAGCGCAATGACACGGAATTTCTCGACTCCGGTCGGAATGACCGGCGCGCGTGAGCGGCTTATTTCTTCACGATCTCCGCGTTCTCGATCATGGGGATGCCGCCGCGCTCGGCCATTTTGCCCTTCAGCGTGATCGTCTTTCCGCAATACTCCGCCAATTGATCGTTCATCGGCTTGTG
>DASXYB010000199.1:0-4589 GCA_036502745.1 Candidatus Udaeobacter sp. | reverse complement strand
ATGATTCCGCGCACCGGCAAATCGTTTCAATTGCCAGCGGGCGGCGCAATTTATTTCGACACGGGTGTAATCGAAGTCGCCACGCCCATTATTGAATTCGAACCGGGCTGTTGTTATCGCGCAACGCGTTTGTTGTGGGAGCAGATCCGCTATCTGCGAAAGGAATTGGATCACTGGGCCAGGCGACATAAATGTCAGTGCACGCTTCAGGGCTTCAGCACACATTACAATTTTTCGTTTCTTAGCTCGCGGAACTCAGAATTTCGAAATGCCAGGACGCTTGCATATCTTCTAGCGCATATCCTGCCGGTGCCGGTGATTTTGCTGGCAACAAACCGGCAAAGCAGCGCAGTCGGTGTGCGTCCCCGTAGAAACCGCGTTGAAGTCACAGTTGATTTCACGCCGGATGCCGCGTTGATGCTGGCAACGACTGCATTCATCGCCGGAGCCATGGGAGCCGTACTCCGTTGGGAAGATTTTCGCCTGAGACAATTGGGCCGACATGGGCTCCCTCGCATCGTGCGATTTCATCTGCGGAAACATTCGTCGCGACGCGGTTGGCGTGTCACCGCTGATTCGTTAGGCAGAAATCCATTCACATCTGATATTAACGAGTCGCTTTGGAAACTGCGTGACGGGCGCACGCTGAGCTTGCGCGCGATTGCGGCTGAAACGTTGCGGGCGTTTCGCCAGCGGATTCGACAGATCAGTGATTCGAGCACACTGGAGCACATTAGCGCGGTGTTCGGCGGAGATGCGCGCTCACTTCTCGACTTCGAGAAACGCCCCGACGCTTATGACGACGTCGGGCATGGAATTGATTGGGGTCGTCGCCGAATGCGACGCTGGCCACGGTCCAAATACGAAAAGGTCATTCATCGCGTGATCGCTCATGAACCGATCCGTATTGGACAGAAACGCTATCGGGCAGATCGGATGAACGGCTGGTATGAGATCGAATTTCGAGAAGTGGGAACCAAACGTCGCCGCACCTTTAATCTCGATGAGCTTGTGCGTTTGGCTGCTGCAAGAAAGCCCGTTGCGGCGGCACCGCGCAAACGCAAGGACGCCAAAAAGCGTCGCGCCTAAAACAAGCTCAACGGCGGATCGGCTTCTCCGAAGAGGACACCAAAAATTTGCGCGCCGACGGTGCGCTTATCTTGCCAACGCGTTGAGGACAACGCATTCCACCTTTAACCGCACGATTCCCGCACGTATTTCACGGGCGATTGCCGTAAACGACACAGCCGCCGCGATTACGAATTCCATTTGAGATCAGCTCGGTGTGCCGCCGTGAAGAATCGGCTCGGTAGCGACTTCATCGGGCGTGAGCTGTGATTGCAGGTAAGTGCGCCCCTTGTAAAAGCAAGCCACAATCGTGAAAACGACAGCGGCTCCAAACATCAACCAGGTGAAGAAAGTGAAATACTGATACGCACTGATCTTTTGAGCACCACCTGCATGCAAGATCCATTTATTAACGAGGCCGACAAAAAGTTCGCCCGAAGCGACAGTCAAAAGCCACAACGCCATCACTGAGCTCTTCATCGAATTCGGGGCTTGCGTGTAGGAAAATTCCAATCCGGTGATCGAAACCATCGCTTCACCAAGCGTGAGAATGACGTAGGCGAGCAATTGCCAGTTAATACTCGGCCTCAGTCCCGCGTCGATCTGTCCCTGGATCCAAACAATCACGACGAACGACAATGCCGTAATGTAAAGGCCGATCCCAATTTTGCGGAGCGGGGTGAGTCGGAAAACTTTGTCGATCGCTGGATAGATCAGGTAGTTCACGATCGGAATAAAAATCAGAATGAGGATAGGATTTGCGGTTTGCACCTGGGCAGCGATCAAGTCCATGCCCATCCAATGCAGATTCATTTTCTCCGCCTGCAAGGTCCATTCAGCGCCGTTGCTCATTCCCCAAAGCGCCCAGAAAACCAAAATGAAAACGTAAACCATCGCGATCCGGCCAAGCGTAAGGAGACCTTCCTTGCTGAATGTTTCTTTCAAATAACTCAGGCCGGCGGCCGGCACGTGGACCATTTTCTTGCGACCGCCCCAGAAGAACAAAGTGGCGATGACCATCGCAATGCCGGGAATGCCAAACGCCCAACCCGGTCCCCACTTCGGATTCGCAAGCAGCCATGGACAAAGAATCGAAGAAATGAAGGAGCCTGCGTTGATGGAGAAATAGAACCAGCCAAACATTTTCGAGAGCAGATGCCTATTCGATTCACCGAACTGATCGCCTACGTTCGCAGATACACAGGGCTTAATGCCACCCGCGCCCATACAAATCAGGAACAATCCGATTGCTAGCATTGTGCGTTGACCAATCGCGATTCCCCAAGACGTGGCCATGCACGCAAGCGTGAGGTTGCCCAGGCAGTAAACGATCGAAAGCGACAGAATCGTCCAATATTTGCCGAGCCAACCATCGGCCAGAATCGCGCCGAGAATCGGAAGGAAATAGACGCCGAAGACAAAATAATGCGTGTACATGTACGCTTCGTTCTCCTGCATCGGCGCCAGCAGACCCGACTGGTTCAGGATGTAATGCGCCATGAAAACGGTCAGAACCGATTTCATGCCGTAGTAGGAGAAACGCTCAGCTGCTTCGTTCCCGATGATGTAGGGAACGCCTGGTGGCATCCCCGCCAGGTTCGGCGGCGATGTCATGTACTTGTGACTAGCCATATGATTTCGCTTGCCTAACGACTTTCCTCTGGAGATTCAGCCGATTGAGGACGCGAGGAGGACCCGTGAGAATCTTGATTTGATGCCTCTGACCACTTTTTTGAAGGATCTGGCTGCTCACGCTGCACCTCGGGCATCTGACCGATAGGATGTTTTTCGCAAGACATGGAGCACAGGGCCATCGCGAAGAAAACAGCAAGGATGCCGTGGCGAACGAAGGGAGCCATAATGCGCTGGCACAGTTATCAGTCTCCGCTCCCATGCGCAAGGATGAAAGCGCAGTGGTAGGGCGCGACCGCCGGGCGCGCCGAATGATTCGATTACGATTACGATTTCGATTCCGAGCAAGAGCAAGAGGCAGACGAACAGGTTCAGGCGGAGGCAGAGGAAGAGTTGTGATTGAAAGACCTCTGCATGGCGTTACTATCAGCCGCGGTGGGCCGCACAGAAAGACTCAGCGCATGGAACGAAGTGTTCGCTCTCGTTCTGCTTTTTACCGGCACGCTACTTTTTTTTGCGCTGATCTCCTATACGCCGAACGACATACCCTCATGGCTCTGGTTTAGTCATGTTTCACCGGCGAATCACCCTGCTCAAAATTTCATCGGCCCGGTTGGAGCCATCGTTGCGGGCATTTGTTATCAGCTAATCGGCGTCTTCGCTTCGCTGTTATTAGCAGCAGTTCTACTCGGATTCGGCGCTGCGAAATTGTTTTATCCTCGATTGCGTTTCGTACCACGAATCCCATGGATGATTTTGTTTCTCATCTCTGGTGCGTGCCTCGACCAAGCCTGGGGAATCAGCCATTTACTCGGAAGGAAGGTGCCGGTGGATATTCAAGGGCCGGGCGGCCTCATTGGGTATCGCTTGTCCGACGAAAATCGTGGCATGCTTCCTGCCGCTCTCGGTCCGGTCGGTTCGGTTCTTCTCGTCGTGGCAATCTATTTGACGACGCTGATTTTGGTCACGGGTCTGCGCCCGATTCATTTTGTTCGTGAGATGGTCAGTCTTACACGCCGAAGCGTTGCCAAGCAGGCCGAGTGGCGCGTGCGCCGGCGAATTCGCAAGTCCGATCTCACGGAGCAACTCAAGACACAAAAGCAGCAACGAGCGCTCGAGGCGCTACAGAAGCAGCTCAAAAAGAAAGGCGTCCCAGTACCTGAACCGGTGCGGACCGTGATTTCGCCGGATGAGCTGGCGAATCGGCCCACTCCGAAAGTCGTCGATACGACAGTGCAGTCGACTGAGCCGGCAGCAAGTCGGCGCAGACCTTCGCTTGCGGAACTGCGCGCGCGTGAAGAAACATCGAAAACGGCCCCAAGTCCTACAGCTCCCACTTCGAGCTGGGAACATTATGTCTTGCCCGGGATTGATCTGCTCGAGGAACACAGTCTGGAAGCCCGTACGGCGACCGATCCCTCTGAGCTGCAAGAGGTCCAAAAGGTTTTGATTGAAACGTTGGGGCAATTTGGAATTGCCGTCGCGCCGGGCGACATCACTAAGGGTCCCACCATAACGCGCTACGAAGTGTATCCCGCCAAAGGCGTGCGCGTGGACAAGATTGTGAGCCTTGAGCGCGACCTTGCGCGAGCAACGAGCGCCGAACGAATCAACATTCTCGCGCCTATTCCCGGCAAAGACACCGTTGGAATTGAGCTTGCCAATACCCGCAAGGTCACGGTGAAACTGCGCGAGCTGTTTCAATCGACTGATTGGGATACAGCCAGGGAGCACGCAAAAATTCCGCTGGCGCTTGGCAAGGACGTTTATGGCAAGACAATCATTGCCGATCTCGCGCAGATGCCACACCTGCTCGTCGCTGGGACGACCGGTAGCGGAAAGAGCGTTTGTATCAATGCGCTGATTGCCAGCATGCTTTTTCGCTTCAC
>DASXYB010000198.1:0-2108 GCA_036502745.1 Candidatus Udaeobacter sp. | reverse complement strand
TTTTCCGGATGGGGAATTCGGACGGTGGCCAGCAATGAGGCGCGCTATAATCCCATGTCGTATCACAACGGTTCGATCTGGCCGCACGACAACTCCTTGATCGCTGCGGGATTTGCGAGGTACGACCTTAAAGGATCGGTTGCCATGGTGCTCGCCGGTATGATGGACGCGAGCATCTTCTTTGATTTACATCGACTTCCAGAACTGTTTTGCGGCTTTCCGCGACGGCCCGGTGAAGCGCCCACATTGTATCCAGTTGCTTGCGCTCCGCAGGCGTGGGCTTCTGGTGCTGTATTTCTTGTGCTGCAGGCATGTCTCGGTCTCGATGTGTTTGCTCCAGAACGAAGGCTGGTGTTTTCGAAGCCATTTTTGCCACAATTTCTTCCGCAAGTAAGCGTTCGTGATCTCAAAGTCGGAGACGCGAGCATTGATCTTTTGCTCACGAGACACGACGAAGGAGATGTAGGTGTAAATGTTCTCCGACGAAGCGGCATTCTTGATGTTGTGGTTTTGAAGTAATGGCAGTCATTGCGCTTGTCCCCCCGCAGATCGTCGCAATATTGTGCGGTGATGAACGCCAAGGTGATTGTCATGCCAAAAGCCGCCGTGCTGGACCCGCAGGGGAACGCGGTGCGTGACGCAATGCGGCACTTGGGAATGCCTGAAGTGCGCAGCGTTCGAATCGGCAAATACATGGAAATCGAGATTGAAGGGCAAGACGGCGAGATTGAATCGCGGCTACGCCAACTCTGTCGCGATTTGCTGTCGAATCCGGTGATCGAAGATTATGAATTGCTGAAAGGCAAATCCAAAAACAACAGAGAGACGAAGACTCAGAGGAAGAGGACGAGTTTGTGAAGGCTCTGCGATATTTTTTCTGCATCGTGTTTCCGCCGCTTGCAGTGCTGATGACTGGGCGCATCGCGAGTTTCTTTCTCAGTCTCATTTTGACATTGCTCGGTTGGATACCAGGAATCATCCATGCATGTCTTGTGGTGAACGATTACCATGCGGAGCAACGTGCACGAGCGTTGAAATCACGATGAACTTTGCCGTCATTCAGTTTCCCGGCTCCAACTGCGACCAAGATTGTGTCGCGGCAATTAATGGACTCAACGGATTGCAAGCCGAATACGTCTGGCACAAGGAAACTTCGCTCAATAATTTCGACGCCATCGTCTTGCCAGGTGGATTCGCGTACGGCGATTACCTTCGCTGCGGAGCCATTGCTCGTTTTTCGCCGATCATGAAGGCAGTAATCAGCGACGCGCGGGCCGGTAAGCTCGTGCTCGGCACGTGCAACGGGTTTCAGGTCCTGTGCGAAGCCGGTCTTTTGCCGGGCGCGCTGGTGCGAAACCGTTCACTCCGGTTTGTTTGTGATATGGTCACTACGCGTGTTGAAATAGATGATTCTCCATTCACCCACGGCTGTCCAAAAGGTAGCGTTCTGCGCCTGCCTGTGGCGCATGGCGAAGGGTGTTTTTTTGCTGACCCGCAAACATTGGGTGAACTGAACTCCAATAACCAAGTAGTTCTGCGGTATGCGAACAGCCAAGGCCAGGTGGTTGCCGACGCAAATCCAAATGGCTCAATCGAAAACATCGCTGGTATCTGCAGCCGCGAACGGAATGTTTTCGGTTTAATGCCCCACCCTGATCGCGCTTCCGATCTACACCTCGGCAGCGCAGATGGAGCGAACATTTTTCTCTCGATGGCGGAGACGATTCGCGCGACTCGCTCAACTGACAAAGCCGAGCCCATCAAGCGACTGGCGTGAGCTCGCGCTTCCTAGGACAAAATCGTATAGCTCTCGCCTGTGGGCTGTTATGATCGTTACATCGTTGTAGCGAAAACGAACACTACATCGGTTTAGTGACCGCAGATTCGCCTTACAAGAAGAGATGGCATCGCTATTGCTCATAAAGATCGCGAAAACCAATTAAGATCTATGCTCCTAGAAAAAACCCTACACATGAGCCAACCGGTGGCCGAGTGCAAAGCACGTTTGGCCAGTATCCAATCTTATCGTCGGCAGTTCTTGATGGTGACACGGGCAACCGTGACGTCATCCAAGACTGTGGATTTCAGCTTTCGCGGACCGTTAGGTT